>VMSQ01000188.1 GCA_013792055.1 Desulfobacteraceae bacterium | reverse complement strand
GGTTCAGGGTTCAGTTCTATTTAACAACTATTCTTCCCTTTGGCTCAGGCAATACTTCTCCTATAATAGCTGCGTCCATACCTTTATTTTTCAGTCTGATGAGAAGATCGTCTGCGCTTTTGCCATCAACACATATCAACAGGCCTCCGGATGTTTGTGGGTCAAATAGAATGTCCTGAATGGTACGATCTACAGAAGACGAAACATCTACTATTTTTTCACGGAACTCGCGGTTTCTATATGTTCCTCCCGGAACAAATCCCATCCTGGCATAATCAATAGCCCCTCTGATTATTGGTACCATGTCGGACTGAATTTTTATGCTGAATTCTGAGTCTACAACCATTTCCGCTATATGACCCAGCAGGCCGAAACCGGTAATATCTGTGCAGGCATGCACGGGATAGTCTTTCATTATTTCGGCTGCTTCCCGATTTAGAGAGGCCATAAGTTTTGTGACAGATTCAATTATTTCTGCAGAAACCAGTCCTCCCTTGATGGCGGTGTTTATTATGCCGGTTCCAAGTGGCTTGGTCAGGATCAGACGATCTTTAACCTTGAGATTCCTCTTTGTAAGGATACGATCAGGGTGAATGAAACCGGTAACAGCCAGACCATATTTCAGTTCATTATCTTCAACGCTGTGCCCGCCTGCCAGAACAACACCTGCTTCCTTCATTTTATCTATCCCGCCCTGGATAATACGCCGGAGGATGGAAATATCCATCTGCTTGATCGGGAAACAAACGATATTCATAGCTGTTTTTGGGACGCCTCCCATGGCATAGACATCGCTTAAAGCATTGGCTGCGGCAATCTGTCCGAACCAGTAAGGATCATCCACAATTGGTGTGAAAAAATCGACTGTCTGAATAATAGCGATATCATCCGTGATTTTGTAAACACCTGCGTCGTCAGCATGCTTCAGTCCCACAATCAGATTTGAATCGGTCGGAAATTCCATTCCGCAAAGTGCCTTATCCAGTGCCCCTGGAGGTAATTTCGAAGCTCAACCCGAACCGCTAACTGTTTGAGTCAGGCGAAGCTCTTTTTGATCTTTCATGGTTTTTTCCCTCGCAAACTATTCTTCGTTGCCAATAATTACTTTCGTTTTAGTTAGGGTTTCCTTTATAGCTCTGGGTATTTGCCGGATAATTTCTATGACCTGCGTTGCCGGCGTCGGTTTTGCATAGAATCCGGCCAGTCTGTTAACCTTTGCAGCGATAAAGGCGCTATTACTGACCTTCATACCTGATGCGATAAGGGCTGAGGCAATACCTGTAAGCGTATCACCTGTGCCTCCAATTGCTTCCATTGCATCATCTATCGGATAATCTATAGTTTCCAGGATTCCCCGTTTGTCAGCCAGGTAATCCTTAATTCCCTTGACCAGGAGATAACGTGAAGCGTTATTATATTTGTATGCCCGGGCAATTAGATCCGGCGCCCTGTTTTCCTCCTGAAGAATAAAGCCGCGCGTATAAAATGGATGCGGAGCTTTTTCATCTGCCAGAAAAGCAAGTTCTCCAATATCCGGAGTAAAAAGATCATATGCCTCTGACTGTCCGCTCATCTTAGCTGCATACATATATCCTGCATCTGCAATAAGTAAAGGCTTCTTTGGCATTTCATCTAAGGCAAACATAATTTTGTTGTGCCAGTCAACATCAGGCTGAAGATAGTGAAATGTAATAGCATTGGCATCTGATTGACCCACATGCCCGGTCAGGTATTCATAAACTTGCCGGCTTCCATTTCCAAGACCGATATCTCCTGCCAGATACACGAACGGGGCCGGCTGGTCAAGCATATTCCCGGTCATTATAGCCGCAGCCAGCAGAGCCGGTGTCCCGCGGTTCACAGGAATTTTTCGTCCATGAATACATAACTCTTCACCCTCCATTGTAATATTACCCGCTATTAGAGGGAAGGCATTATCAGGAATAGTTCCAACTATAGACAGCATATGCGAGTTGTTTCCTCAAAGGCTAATTGTAGTGCATATCCGCAGAGTGTATGACCGATATCTCTTGGGACTGGTGATTCCGACAGGGTTTTGCCCACCATTTGCTTTGCCAGATAGGGTACATCAGGACAGCCGCCGCCGGATACATTTACGATAGTTCTGGTATCTTTTTCAACAGTCAATTTCATATTGGCTGCCCTGACCATGAGATATCGGCCAAAATCTTTTATCTGGAACAGATCAACAGGTTGCAGCAGAGGGTTTATGACCGGTACTATCTCTTTAGGCTGAATTTTTGCTTTATTCAGCGTTCTAAGAATTCTCAGCTTTTCTATAAGAGGAAACTCTATAACGAGATCGCAGCCGCTTCTAATCTCCGGAGGCGGCCCCATAACCCGTATCTTCCAGCCCTCTGCTTTAAGCAAACTTTCAGTGCGGATTACTTCGCTGGTATTTTCAAAGACCAGTATACCCCTGTCCTGACCTGACACAGGAGGTCTTTTTTCTTTTTTTGGTTTTAAAAACCCCAAAAATGACACTTTCTTTTTTCCCTTCTCTCGACCACTCGACTACTCGACTACTCGACTACTTCTTTATGGTGATCTCATATCCTGTTAAATTACTTTGAATATCAGTAACTTTCCAGCCCTGGCTTTCCGCTGCCCTGCTTACATTCTCTTTGGAGGTATCAGTATCTACTAATACTTTTATCTCTCCTTTTTTGAGTTCATTTATTTTATTAAGAGTCAAAATAACCGGTTGAGGGCATGAAAGTCCGCTGGCATCAACAATAACACTCATTCTTTACCTCCTATGTCGTTTTATTCCTCATAGTAAAACCAATAAATAAGCAGACAATGATTCCTATGACTACTGCGGCAATGCCATGTGGCCCGACTCCTGCAGGAGAGCTTGCAAGGCCGAAGTTGTGTGCAAAGGCTGCTCCGATAATCATTCCAAGGACAAAAATAGCTGCATCACCATCGCCTTCGCCTGCCAGAAACAGTTGGCGTCCCGGACATCCGCCGGCAAGAGCAAATGCAAGACCTGCCAGGGTCATTCCGGCAAAGTTCCAAATGCTCATGTTGTGCGCAACAGGTTGCCCTGCAAAACCAGGGTTAAACTGGCCAAGAATTAGGTTGACCACAAATGCACTTATAACCAGAGCTATTACACCTGACAGGAGATGAATTTGCCGAAACAAAAACAGATCGCGCAGGGCTCCCATCGTGCAAAAACGGCTCCGTTGGGCTCCGAATCCAATGACTATTCCGACCAATATGGAAATAAACAGAGGAGCGTGCATGGCTCCGGGGCCTTTAGTGCTGTAAAACAAGATTCCACTTTTATTTTCACCATCGATCTGCGGGAAAATCAACATCAACACCAGAAAACCCAGCATCATCAGAGGCATTATCCATCCAGCAGAGGCATGGGTTGTATTAGTCTTGCCGAGGTTGTATCCTTGTTTAAGAAATAATGTGCCTATCCAGACACCACAGGCAAGGCCAAGCAAGCCAGTGATTGCATTTCCATCTCCTCCGGCGAGTCTCAGCAGGGCGCGCCAGGGGCATCCCAAAAATACCAGCGCACCAATCATTGCAAATATCCCAAGAGTAAACCTGGCTATAGGCGCAGAACCTGATCTTGGCCGGAATTCCTTAAAGATGTATGCTGCTGCGAATGAACCCAGCACAAAGCCGATAATCTCCGGCCTCATGTACTGGACTACCGCTGCGCTATGCAATCCTACCGCACCTGCGATGTCTCTTTCAAAGCATGCCACGCAGATACCCATGTTTCCGGGATTCCCCAGCTTCTGTAAAAGAGCGGCAAATACACCGATAATCCCTCCTACTCCAATAATCCCCCAACGTGTTGCAAAAAAATTTTTAAACATCCTGGTTAATATTCTCCTTTCATCAAATTTTTCAGCTTTTTTTGAATGATCTTTTCTTCAAGGCAAACAAAACAAAAAATTAGCAGATTCCACCTGCCAGAATGGCCGCACCTAAAGCCCCCACCATTTGCGGATTTTGGGGAACAGTTATCTTTTGTTCAAGTGCATCTTCCAGCAAGCTGCACATGCAGGAATTTTTAGCCACACCGCCGGCAAAGAGAATATTGCCGTTACAAGATACCCTTTTCAGCATACCGACTGCACGACGCACAACAGAACGGTGAAGCCCCAATGCAATTTCCCGCCGATCTTCTCCTTTTGCCACAAGAGAGGTAACCTCCGATTCTGCAAACACGGTACACATGCTGTTAATGTGAAGATCTTTTGTCGCCTTGAGCGCTTCCACTCCAAATTCATCCATACCAAAGCCCAGCGCATGGGCCATGATTTCCAGAAATTTGCCTGTGCCTGCGGCACAACGGTCGTTCATCTCGAATTTTGTTATTTTCCCGTTTTCATTAAGGGCTATCGTTTTGCTGTCCTGTCCGCCAATATCCAGTATTGTACGGACGTTCGGGAACAGCATCCTGGCGCCAACCCCATAAG
>VMSQ01000037.1 GCA_013792055.1 Desulfobacteraceae bacterium | reverse complement strand
CCCAAGGTATAGTAGTTTAGAATATCAATCATATTATTTTGCTCTTTTAAAAAAACTATCTAATACCTGCCATGCCAGAGAAGGTTCATAGGAATTAGTGGGTGCGAAACTTGAGAAGGTAATAATATGTCCATAAAACATTTAGAAGAATACAGAGACCCGGATATTTCCAGGGCAATAATAGACAATATAAAAAAGACCAGCCGTAAAAAAGTTCGTTTGATGGAAGTGTGCGGCACACATACCATGTCTATATTCAGAAGCGGTATCCGGTCACTTCTGCCGGATACAATTTCACTTCTATCCGGCCCGGGCTGCCCGGTTTGTGTTACAGACCAGA
The DNA here is from genome assembly GCA_013792055.1 of Desulfobacteraceae bacterium. Lineage (GTDB taxonomy): Bacteria > Desulfobacterota > Desulfobacteria > Desulfobacterales > ETH-SRB1 > B13-G4. Next base: position 2,408 of record VMSQ01000037.1, on the reverse strand, counting down.
AGGAAATCGACGCTTTTATTGAACTCTCAAAAATAGATGATGTTATTATAGCAACCTTTGGAGATCTTTTAAAAGTTCCGGGGACAAAAAGCTCTCTTCAAAAGGAGCGGGCTGAAGGTAAAGATATTCGAATAGTTTACTCCACATTTGACGCAGTTGAGATTGCAGGGAATAATCCCGGCAAAAAAGTAATATTTCTCGGAATAGGCTTTGAAACAACGGCACCTACGATAGCTGCGTCAATACTTTCCGCCAGGGATAAAAATATCGACAACTATTTTGTTTTTTCAGCTCATAAACTTGTCCCCCCTGCCCTTACCGCCCTGATGTCAAATAATAATCTAAACATAGACGGCTTTATTCTTCCCGGACACGTTTCCGTAATAATAGGTGAAAAAGCTTATATCCCCTTTTTTGAAAAATATAAAATTCCCTGTGCAATTACAGGATTTGAGCCCGCTGATATACTGCATGCAATATTATCGCTTGTCAGACAGATTGAAGATGGCAACTCAAAGCTTGAAAATTTATATCAGAGAGCAGTAACATTTGATGGAAATGAAAAGGCTAAAAAAATCATGCAGGATGTTTTTGAAACAGTTGATACTGCATGGCGAGGGATAGGAATAATATCTGAAAGCGGTTTAAAGATCAGAAACGAGTTTTCATCTTTTGATGCGGAAAACATGTTTGAATTTGATCTGCCGGACACCTCAGAACCAAAAGGCTGCGCATGCGGCGAAATCCTTCAGGGCATTAAAATTCCCACTGAATGTTCTCTGTATAAAAAAATCTGCACACCAGTTAATCCGGTCGGCCCGTGCATGGTTTCAAGTGAAGGCACCTGCGCCGCTTATTATCGATATAATGGTTGACGGGAGGGCCATAGGATGTCCCCGTCGATTCCCGAAATAATGATTGACAAACTGATAATATAGGCTATCATACAAATTATCATGGAGATATTTTACAAACCACCATTCAGGAAGTTCGTAAAGAAACAAACAAGATCTTTCCAGCTTGTCATTGAGGATGAAGTCGATGAGATAACAATCAGTCCTGATATGGGGGAATCTAAAAAAGGGGATTTGACAGGATTTCGAGTTCACAAATTTTCTTATGGGAAACAAAAATTTTTAATTGCCTATCGTTTCAAGGAGGCTGCAATAGTGTTTTTTATGATAGGTACTCATGAAAATTTTTATCGTGAGCTTAAGAGCTATCTGAGGGAGGCTGGATAATAATGATTAGTGCTGAGAAAGTTTACAAAGAAATTTTAGAGATGCCAATAACGGAAAGAGAAAAGTTATTCGCTGTAATAGCGAGGCGAGGATTTGAGAAAGATTTATACAGCCATAATGAAGTCTTTGATGAAATCAGACAATCGCCATTTACTGTTAAAGAAGCTGCCGAATATCTTGAGGTGGCTGAGATTACCTTAAGGAGATGGATTAAAGCGGAAAAAATAAGATTCAAAAGGGTGGGGAGAAACATTCTGTTTGATCCTGACGAACTTAAAGTTTCTAAAAAGAACAAGCAGGCACTGAAAAGTTGATCCGCCCCCCTGTGGCTGCAGAAGTACTTTTCTTCTTTAAACAATGTACGGCTATGCTATTGAAATATTGAAATTTCTACCCTCAACACTTTGGTATTATATGGTTTTATGGCACTCTGACTTGTCAAAAATGTAAAATTTCCCATCGGCCCGTATTTTCCCTAAAAAGGCCAATGGGAGGTCGCTGTTAGGATGTACATGAAACGGTATGTCGGATATATTTCCGTTTGCTTATGCGGGCCTGCAACTGATACAATAAATTTAAAGGGATTAATCAATGGATGGCGAGTCGCTGGATATAAAACAGGAAAAAATTGAAAGGCTCAAAGAACTACTGCCTGAAGTTTTTAAAGAAGAAAAAATCGACTGGGAAAAGCTGAAAGCAACGCTGGGCGAAGATGTTGAATTTAAAAACGAACGATATGTTCTGAACTGGGCCGGAAAATCGGATGCTTTTAGGGTGTTGCAGACACCAACAACTGCGACACTGGCCCCTGACAGGGATGAGTCTGTAAATTTTGATGATACGGAAAATGTTTTTATTGAAGGTGAGAATCTTGAAGTCCTGAAAGTTCTGCAGAAGTCATATTTTGGCAAGATCAAAATGATTTACATTGATCCTCCGTATAATACCGGTAATGACAATTTTATCTATCCTGACAGATTTTCCGAAACAAAAGAAGAGTATTTAGGACGCATCGGCGACAAAGATGAAGCAGGCTATATGACTCGTGAGGGGTTATTCCGGAAAAACAGCAAGGACAGCGGTCATTATCATTCCAACTGGCTTTCCATGATGTATCCGAGACTGTTTTTAGCAAGGAATTTGTTGAGAGATGACGGTATTATTTTT
>VMSQ01000063.1 GCA_013792055.1 Desulfobacteraceae bacterium | reverse complement strand
AAGGTATGATATTCCCCACCTTCGCCGGAAATGTCAACTCCTTTGATTTTCGAGATATCCCGGACAAAATCATAATCAATCCTGCGCCCCAACCATTCCGGACCCAATACATCTTTTTTTGTAGCCACAACAATGGTTTCAAAGCCTGCTTCTATCAACTCTTCTATAAGCTTCTCCCTGTTCTTCTCCCCCCACAATGGTAATACAGCTTCCATCCCCGATTCTCTGCTGACCCGCTCTACCCATTCCCTGTGTGCATCCAGATCAATGTCTCCAAAAATTCCTGCCTCAACCCCCCTACCCTTCAAACCGGACAGCGCCTTTTTAAATTCTGCCTCGTATGTTTCCCAGGAGCTTTCCTGCTGTATAATTTGTATTCCCATCGCTTCCGCCTGCATCCGCAGCACATCTGTCCTGATGCCGTGAGATCGGGATATCCGGCCGTCTTCAGTAACCATGTTTAAAAGACAGGTAACCTGAAAATCTCCCATTGCCCTGTAAAACGAAAGAGCCGCATCTTTTCCTCCGCTCCAGGAAACAAATGTCTTTACTTTACTTCTTTCCATTCCGAAACATCTCCACATGTTTTACAGTGAAAGACATTGAGAGCCATGCCGGCACCGCAGCACCCACATATTTTTTGTCCATTTTCAGGAGCGGGAATTTCTCCAACCACTTCCCGGTAAATACGGTAATAATAGAAATGTTCCTTGTTCAAAAATCTTATTGGAAAATCTCTCTTTCCTTTCTCGAACTCTTTATCTGATACCTTTGATTCAACAACTTTTCTCAGTTCCGTCATGCCGGAACCATATTCCAGAGCTCTCTTGCTCTGCCAAAGTACTTCTTGCGGCAACACACCTTCGAATGCCTTTCTCAGTATCCACTTTCCCCAGGTTTTCCCATTTTCTCTTCTGATCTTAAGATCGACATCAATACCTTGACTGAAATCCATAAACTCTTCGTCCAGAAAGGGCTGTTTTATGTTGATTCCCAGTGTCTCACCTATTTTATTGGAACTAAATTGCATAACAGTATACATTCGATCCAGGTATTTTTTTAAATCCTTTTTCTCCAGCATGAAATTGTAACCTAAAAAAAGTTCGTCACTTCCATCGCCTGTTATCATGCCGTTGATACCCATATCTTTCGCACACTTAAGTCCCAGATAGGCTGTTACATCATTTGGGATAACATGGTCAAAGCTTTTGAGTATCTTTATGACTTCAGGTATAGCGGCGATAGCCTCTTCAGTTTTCACAGTCTTGTGATAATGATCCAGCTTTAGGGATTTTGCCGCCTTTTCGGCATAATATCGATCCTCTCCGTATGACTCAAGCCCGATTGAAATGGCCCTGCAATTTGTTGAATATGCAGCCACGAGGGCGGAATCCAGCCCGCCGGAAAAAAGTATCCCTTCCGCTTGATTCCTGCTGATCGCTTCGGTAAATCTTCTTTTCAATTCCTTAAAAATAAATTTCTCATCCTTCTTCATATCTTATCTTTATACCCTCTTGGTGTAACCATAAAATCCAGGTAAGTAAACGATGTACTGTTTCCGATAAAGACTATTGTCTGCATATTTACATCTGCTTTGTGAAGATCTTCAAGGGAAATGATCGTCACTATTTCATCTTTTCTCATGGCGCTTATAACAATTCCGGCAGGGGTCTTTTTATCCCTGTATTTTAATATAATCTTCTGTAAAGCCCCGCAAAAAAAATCCCCGAATCGAAATTAATCGATCCGGGGATATCCCTTTTTTATCCTCAGATTTTTAATGATTAGCTACCTCTGTCCGCGAGGTCGCCAAACAATGTTTCAGGCAGGTCTTCTGACTCTCGGATCACGCTACTTGCCGCGCCTTCCCGGACCCGATGTGCCATGCACATCGGGAGTCATTGGTTATTGGTCATTGGTTAACTCAAATGACCACACCTATGTCTGTCCTCCAGTGGCCGGTGTTAGTTACAGCGCCAGTTTTTACTGTTCACTGTTCACTGTTCACTAATCACTCTTTTATGCGGTGTTCGTCCCCGATTACAGCGACGGGCTCGTCCCTGATTTTCACAGGGTTCCCTATTATGCTTCAACCTAAATTGAGGTTTAAAAAAGCACCTGAACAAAATTTAAATAAGTTTAATTAAAAACAAGCTATTAAGTCAAGAAATTATTTTATGTCTCCTTTTCTGAAACACCCGCCTCTTCAAATGTTAACACCTCATTAAAAACCCGCAGAGAAGCCTCTATAATCTGCATTGCCAGCGCTCCGCCCGTGCCTTCGCCAAGCCGCATCCCCAAGTCAAGAATGGGATCAAGCTTCAGATGTTCCAGCATCACTCGATGTCCAGGCTCTTCCGAGCAGTGTCCTGCAAAAAGATAATCAGTTACATGCGGACAAAGAACATGGGCAATCAATGCCCCTGCAGTTGAAATAAAACCGTCAACCATAACAGGTCTGCTGTGATATGCTCCGGCAAGCATACAGCCGGCAATTCCGCCTATTTCAAATCCACCTACTTTTGACAGAATATCAAGTCCGTCTTTTCTGTCCGGCTGATTTATTTGGATTCCAGTGCTGATAATATCTCGTTTCCTCTTAAGCCCTTTGTCATCAATTCCTGTTCCCCTGCCGACCATTTTCTCCAGGCTGCTGCCGGTTACCACTGCTCCTATAGCTGCCGAAGGAGTTGTATTACCTATGCCCATATCACCGGTACCCAGAATATCCACGCCTTTATTGAAAAACTCGGTAGCCAGCTTAAATCCGGTTAGAATCGCCTTCTCAGCTTCCGCACGTGTCATGGCCGGACCTTTTGTAAAATTTGCTGTCCCCTTTGCAATCTTATGAATCAGAAGACGATCTCCTCCATCCATTGAATCAGGGTCTAACTCAGGTATGATACCCATATCCACCACCCAGACCTCTGCACCTACATGCCGGCAAATTGCATTTATTCCAGCGCCCCCTTTAAGGAAAGTACCAACCATAGCTCCGGTAACATCCTGTGGGAAAGCACTCACCCCTTCATCAACCACACCATGATCACCAGCCATAACCAGAACAGCTTTTTTATTTATAGATGGACTAAGATTTTTATTTATACCGCACAAACGCTCGGAAATATCATGAAGCCTCCCCAGCGCTCTCGGAGGCATAACCAGTTGAGCCGTATGTTCCCTCGCCCTCTCTATCCATTCCCTGTCAACCGGTACAATCACATCCAGAATTTCATCAAGTTTAATTTCTTCTCTATCAATCAAGTTTTTACCTCCATGCTTTCTCTCATCCCTAAAATAAAAAAATCCTCAAGCAATAATCTGCCTGAGGATTTACCTTCTCCCCAAAATCAACCAGATATATGGCAGGTCTTCTGACTCTCGGATCATCCTACTTGCCGCGCCTTCCCAGGCTAGGAGTTATTGGTTTATTGGTCATTCGTTATTGGTTAAATCAAATGACCGCACCCATGTCTGTCGCCCAGTGGCTTTTAAGCTAATCATTAGGATTACGAATAACTCTTAACTAATTACTAATAACCAACCTGCGGCGTTCGTCCCCGATCACAGCGGCGGGTCCGTACCGGATTTTCACCGGATTCCCTATTATGCCCTACAGAGGCACCATATACTGCAAACCAAATTTTCGTATATATTATTTAACAATAATTCATTGTCAAGATTTTTTAATATGTAAAACTAAATGGCGTCCCATTTTTTTCCGTTGAATGGTGAATAAAGTAAAGTTAATTTACTATTCAATATTTGACACCATTTTGACTATTTTTCCCCAAGGCGTTTTACGATGAGATTGCCACACAGTTACCAAAAGATTGCAGGCTTTTCGTTCCCGATAGGTAAAATTTTTTCATTCTTTTGCCTAACGAACGACTTCCTTTATTTCTACAGAGCATGGTGATGACACTTCTGCAACTAATTCGTCATCTTCGTTATAAGCCTTGAGGCAAATTAAAAAATTTCCTGGACCTTTAAGTGGGAAATTTTTAAGCACTGCAGTCATGACTATCCGTCCATGGTCATCAAGTTTTGTTTTGTCAATATCTGCTGGCTTTCCCACAGAAATCAAATCTCCCTTTAAACCAACAAATAGTTCTATTTTACAGATGTTTTTTTCGGTATCTTTTTGTTCAAATAGCAGCCTAGTAAAGACAGCAAGTGAAAGATGTTTGGGCCAGACACCTCTATTGGATGAAGTCACAGTGAACTGAATGTTTTCATGATAAACTCCTATAAGAGATTGTTGCCCCGTTACCTCAAAGCGAACATCCTCACAAACAATAAAATCTGTAATTATCATTATTGACCACCTTATTAATATTGCTCAATCAAAATGGTTGGAGCTTCTGACAAACCTTCTATGGCTTCTTGAGAGACATGCTCATTATATTCCTTCTGAAAGGAATCATCATAAGTTAAATTAAAAGCAAAATTGTATGATGTGGATATTTTTAAATTACTGCTCAATGTATCATCGAAACTTATATGACTTACCAGTTTGCGCACGGCTTCATTTATGTGTATGCGTTGCCCCTTTTCATAATCAAATTTATTCTCAGCAACATCCAAAAGCCATGGGAAAATGCGTAACATTTTTAACAATGCAAATCCAGCGGCAGACGGTTTTGTTTGACCGTTTTTCCATTTGGTTAAAGTCCTTTGGGGCAACTCTAAAGCTCTTTCCATCGAGGACATACTGGTTGCTGCATGGTCTAAAAAGTCTTGCAGAATATTTTTTACGGCCAAAGACTTACATTGATCAATGGCCTCAGAGATCAGAGCATCGTTTTGGGAAAAAAAATCGCCAACCGTTCCGCAAACTTTACAACGATCTTCTACAATATCGATCTCTCGTCCACCCCCAAAAGCTTCATTAATAAGATGTGGAGTCTTTCTCTCGATGATGTCTTCTGTCCCACAAGCCGGACATATTTTTTTAGTCATTGCTCTCCTCCAAAGATTTATTCTCCAAGGCCTTCTGCATTGCTTCAAGCATTGCTGTATTTCTATTTTCGGATTGATGAAAGGATTTGATTAACCATTTCTCAGTCTGCCTATTAAACATAAATGCAATATAGCCAGCAATTGCTCTGGTTCTGAAACGGTATGCATACACTTCGATAGAATTGTCGGGATTTTGGTTTTGTTCCCATTCCTTCTTGTTAATAAAAGTCAAATCTTCGAGACCGTCGTTAACAATAAAAGCCAATAAAGATTTTTTTGTCCGTAAGTTGAAAATCTTATTGGCATCATCCATAGCTTGCTTAAAAGGGATCACATCATATGGAGAATCCCGGCAAGCAATTTTAAACATCTTAAATAAATTATAAGGCATGTCAAGTAAATTGTGAAGGGTTATTATCCTTAAAGGAACAAAAAGTCAACATCGTTGTCACGTTATGATACTTACTTCGAAGCTTCTTGTCAAAATATTGTTCCTCTTCCCATAAACTCAAATTCATCCTCAAATACTTTGCCTATCGGTCGCATCACCTGTGGAAAATAAGGGGTCAAAAATAAGGGGTCTACGTTTGACCCATGAGCAATCTATTTTCTCTTATTTCAATATTTCTTCTGATTTTTTATCTATATTCTTAAACTGCTATGCCCCTTGAATCTTGACTAATTAACAACAAGGGTCAAACATAGACGACCCCATTTTTCCCCGGTGGAACGTGTTGTTGGGCATCCTCTTCTCAGAAGACTTTCTCAATCCTTAGATCATCAAAGACATCATCCTTCTTTTTCTGGGCGTCAAGTGTTGCAAATACCGTCAAAACTCTCCTTATCGTCTTGACTATTTCTTGAGGTTTCCAGTTGAAAGTCTTTTTCTCCAGACTCACTGGTGACTTACTGTCAAGCATGTCAGGCTGCACAATAGCTCGGGCCTGTGGTTCAAGAAGTCCGAGCCCGAGCCCGAAGCCAGGCTCAGTGACAACTATTTCCAATTCGATTTCGACGGATATTCTCACAGGATATCGGTTTTTTGCCGTCTTTTCACCATAGGTTGGAGCGCCGCCGATGACATCAGTTATCCGTACCGGTCTGACGGAAAGAATGCTTTCGACCGTGCCAACAATACGATCATACAACTCCGTTGACGGTGGGTTAATCGTCCAGTCGGTAATTTCCACCGGCGCCTTTCTAATAAAGTCCAAGATTTCTGGTTCATGGACCAGAATATACTCTGTCAGCCTTGCTTTCTTGGCCTCTATGTATGCCGACAGTTCGTCCTTAAGCAAGGATTTGAGTTTTGCGACGATCTCTAAATCGCTCACAAAGTCAACAGTAATCTCCCGATCCTTGAACCTTTCCTCAGAGCGTTTCACTGCACCGTCATTGCTGATGACTATCACTCTGGCCTGAGTGAAGTTCTCTTTTGCATGTTCAGCGTAGCTTTCAAGAATGACCGCATCACACAGGCCTTTGCCCCCCGGTTCAAAGGGCGGCCTTTTCGCTACAGCTTCATTCAGTAACCGAGATAATGCGTATTCCGCTCCATTCCGGCCACCAATTCCGGAACAAATCGGCCACCCATTCCGCTTGATTCCGGCCACCAATTCCGGAGCATTCCGGCCACTTTAAAATTTTATAATTTATAGCGACGCTGGATAATTTTACTTTT
>VMSQ01000191.1 GCA_013792055.1 Desulfobacteraceae bacterium | reverse complement strand
GGGATTTTACTCTTTTCTCTCGCACCCCTTCCTTTACAGCTCTATCCCTGCAAAGTATTCGCCGATGAAGAGCCTTATTTTATCGGCAACAGAAAATGCCGGCTTTGTCATTTTGAATACTTTAAAGAACGGGAAAATGACCTGCATGCTAATGCCTTTGAATGTTTGGGCAGAATGAAAAACAACCCTTACTGTTTGAAATGCCACACAACAGGTTATCGCGAACCACAGGGTTTTGTCAGTGAAAATATTACACCCCAATTAAGAGGTGTTCAGTGCGAGGCCTGCCACGGACCAGGCAGCAAACATAAAGACAACCCCGAGGATGAACACGCTCTTCCCATTGGAAGAAAGATAGATTATCAAACTGTATGCATTAAATGTCATGATCGAAACTGGACACCTGAATTTAACTATAAGAAATATCTGGACAAAATTAAACACACGATCGAGCCCAAAAAGGAAAAAGGGACTTCCCCCTAGATGAAAAATACCAAGGTAGTTAAAGCCGCCTTTAGTACTTGTATTCTTTTTTCTCTCCTCATCGGTGCCGTCCTTTTATTCAACATTAAGGCAATTCCTGAATACATACGTCTAATCAGCAGCGGAGAACAGATAATAGACTCGGTATCAGAGTTGAAATTAAAGAAAAAGGATTATCTCCTGTATCATCAGCATGACGTGTTAGGCAGTATTAGGGATAATATAGGTGATATAAGAGAGATAATGACTTCTTATGAAAAATCAGATTTTGTCAAAAAACTATCGATTTTATCCGAATTTGCTGCCTGGGAGGAGGCTATTAACCTTTATGAGCGCTTATTTGATCAGATAATCGTATATCATGAAGCCATTGATAGCTACATTTTTGCGATAAGAGATTTAGAAAAAAATATTTTAGCTGTCATATATTCAAAAATGAATCCTGAGCGAGGCATCATAGCCTTGCAGGAAATTCGCTTAAATGAAAAGGGATTCATTCTTTACAGAAACTATCGCGAACTTCAAGATGAATTCTCCTTTGAAGAAAAGCGCAGGGAAGCGGTTAAAAATCTTTTGATCTGGGCGCAGAACGATAAAAGAATTGAGGTATTGATTGAGAAAGACAATCATTGGTTTGACGAAATTATATCCAATTTCGAAGGGCAGGAAAACACTCGCGTTAAGTTAAAAAAGGAAATTGAAAAAATAGAAAATATGGCTGATAGATTTATAGAAGAGGGAAATGAAAAACTAAATATCATCTATCGTCGCTGTGAGTTTCTTTGTATAATTCTCTTGATTATGTGGCTGGTCACAGCCATTCCAGTTGCAGCAGTCAGATTTGTTGATAAGCGTGACACTAAAGATATAACAGCTAAGAGCAAAGAGCAAAGAGCTAAGAGCTAAGAGCAAAGAGCTGAGAGCTAAGAGCAAAGAGCAAAGAGCTTGCCCGAAGGGCAGTATATGATATCCTTAAAAGACATGAAAATACAGACCAAGATTATAATGGCCATGGTTCTGTTGCTGATCTTCATTGGTCTGCTGTCTTTCTGGGCCAGTTATATGCATGAAAAAAAGAGCCTGCTTACCAATATGCAACATAATGCTGTAATATTGAATCATGCATTGATCATCAGCATCACAAATCAGAAGAGCATTGCCGAAAAGGTAAACCTGCAAACACTGGTGGAAGAATTATCACTGACAGAAGGGATTTTTGGTGTGTGGGTTATAGATAATAGCAGCAGGATCACATCTGCCACATTCAGGGAGCAGGCAGGAGAAGTTGCATCTTCATATCTTATTTCAGATGCATTGCAAAATGGATACTATGTTAGTGGATTTGACACTAAGTTGGGAGAACAGGTCTATTCAGCGATTTATCCTCTTAAAAAAGGGAATAAGATTCTGGGTGCGGTTGAAGTTGCTTTTGAATTACGCGAATATCTGAATGCACAAACCAGCCATCGAATACATCTCGCCGCCCAGATGAAGAGAGACATCCGCATAATGGCGGAATCGCTTAGTTCGAGTATCGAAAAAATGCAGTATATAAATGAATTGATCCATATCCAAAGATTAGTGGACAGGTTGTGTGCAGAATCTGAGATCATTTCGAGAATTATGATTGTCGATGACAACAGTCGTACCATAGCCTGCAATGATTTAAGCAGGGTCGGCACGATTGCGGACGACAAGGGGGTCAAAGCTGTTATTAATGGGGCAGACATATATACCCGGTTGGCACCCAGTCAAAAAATATATCTGGTCGATATGCCGTTGAGAATCGGTGATGAATTTAAAGGCGTTGTAAGTATCGGTTATGATGCAAGAGATTATTACACACATTTGTCTGAAATCTTTCGTTTTGGTTCGCTGATTTCCGGCATAGGTGTTCTCATGGGGATATTGCTGGCCTTTCAAGTATCCAATCCTATTATTAAGCCAATCCAGCGCCTGACAGATGTTACGAAAAAACTGGCTAGAGGAGATCTTACTGTTAAAGCGTCTGTAAGTTCCAGAGATGAGATTGGTACTTTAGCAATAGCCTTTAACCAAATGGCTGAGGATTTAGCTCGTTCTAAAGAGGAAATATATCAATATAGCAAAACCCTTGAGCAAAAGGTAAAACAACGCACACAGGAATTGGAACTAAGCAACCAGGAGTTAAGGGAAATTCAAAATGAACTGATGGAAGCCAGCATGGCCAAGTCGGAATTTATGAGTATAGCATCGCATGAACTTCGTACACCACTGACAAGTGTATTGGGATACAGTGAGCTTCTTTTGACAAGAGATTTAACGGAAAGCCAGAAAAAGGAGTTTTTTGGCTTTATTAACGAGGAATCGGTGCTGCTGAGCAAGATTATAGATGACCTGCTTGATATCTCCCGGATAGAATCTCAAAAGGCTTTTGGATTTGTGAAAAAGCCGGTCAATTTGGCTGATATCTTATTGAAAGATACAAAATATTACTCCAGAGCGGAAATCGGCCGCCGCATTATTACAGATATGGAAGAAAATCTCCCCTTAGTAAATGCAGATGAAGAGAAGATTGGTCAGGTTATAAAAAATCTTATTGACAATGCAATTAAATATTCTCCAAGTGGCGATATTATAGCTAAGGCTTTTGTAAAAGATAATAAGGTATGGATTGCCATTCAGGACCATGGCATTGGGATATCGCAAAAGGACATTCCCCATGTTTTTGATAAATTCTTTCGGGTAAAGCAAAAAGAAACAGCTCATATTAGCGGTACCGGCCTTGGCCTGGCTATCGTAAAGTATATTGTAGAATTTCATGATGGTGAATTGGATATAAAAAGCAAATTGGGTGAGGGTACAACAATTGGTTTTGGACTTCCTGTTTTAAAAGATAGGGATTTAAATGAATAAGATATTAATTGTCGATGACGAGGAAAAAGTAAGAAAGCTGGTAGAAATCACGCTTTCAATAGGCAAGGTCGAGATTTTACAGGCATCATCAGGCGAGGAAGGCTTAAAAATAGCCAGAGAGACCAGGCCTGATATCATTTTGCTGGACGTAATGATGCCGGGCAGATTTGATGGCTTTGATGTATGCAAGCTTCTCAAAGAAGACCCCGCTACAAGAGATATTTATATCATCATGCTTACGGCTAAAGGACAAAAAGCTGACAAAGAAAAAGGGTTTGCGTCAGGTGCTGATGATTATTTTGTAAAACCATTTAGCCCTATGGAGTTAATGGAGAAAATAGACAAAGTACTATCCTAACTGGTGGAGTAGTCGAGTAGTCAAGTGGTGGAGTAGTTGGCCAATTCCCCACTCGACTACTCGACTACTCGACTAATTATAAGGAGAAAAGAGCTTTTGCAAAAGTTATGGCTTGGCACGATCCTGGTTTTAATTGGCCTTGGTATTTATAGCCTATATGGTTATCTTCGCTTGGAATCGCCGCCTATCGAAGAAGAAATAGATTTAAGTCCATTGCCGACCGCACAATTTGTTTCTGCTCCCGGAGTAAACCCCAATGAAATAGTAATCGGTTCATCTTTGGCTCTTGGAGGACATGCCAGCTTTTTGGGGACTCAATACCTGCACGGTGCAATGTGCTTGATAAACCACATAAACAGTGAGGGCGGCATCCACATGCGCAAGATTAGGCTTATTGCCTATGATGATGAATATGATCCTCCACGTTGTGTAGCCAATACAAAAAAGTTAATCGATAATGACAAGGTATTTTGTCTCTTCTGTTATGTTGGGACACCAACCAGCGTAAAGATTATAGACATTGTGGAAGAAAACAAGATCCCGCTTCTGGGTCTCTTCACCGGTGCAGATAAACTTCGCTTTCCTTTTAGACATTATATCTTTAATGTCCGATCATCTTACTACCACGAAACCCAGGCCGTTGTCCGCTACTTTATTGAAAAAAAGGGCCTGAGCCGTATTGCAGTATTCTATCAATATGATGACTATGGTTTTGACGGTCTTAAGGGCACACAGATTGCCTTGCAAAAATATAATCTTTTTCCGGTAACTACCGGGAGTTTTGAACGTGGAACCTTAGAGATTAAGGAAGCTCTTGATAAAATCCAGTCGTCTAAGGCAGAAGCAGTTGTCATGATAGGTACCTATAGCCCATGTGCCAAGTTTATTAAAGAGGCGAGAGCGATGGGATATAATCCTTTGTTCCATAATGTTTCTTTTGTGGGAGCAGATAAACTTGTCCAGGAACTTGGTGATGCTGGTGAGGGAGTTTTGATAACTCAAGTTGTACCACCACCTACCGAACGGATTCTTTTGCCTGCCACTGATCAATATTGTCGTTTATTAACGAAATATTATCCACAGGATAAACCAAACTTTGTAAGTTTTGAGGGCTTTATTAATGCTAAAATTTTGATTGAAGCTTTAAGACGGGCAGGACGTGATATATCTCGGGAAAGTTTTATCAGGGCGCTGGAGTCTATCAGAGAACACTACGTTGGAATTGGAGCCTCTATTAATTTTGGACCGCGAGATCATCAAGGAATGGATGATGTTTACCTGACTCAGGTCAAAAACGGGCAGTTGCAGCTTTTACTTTACAAATAGTTGAAGAAGGGAAAAATAAAACAGGGTATTGCCATTCTTAAGACAATACCCTGTTTTGTTTTTTAACTAATCTTTAACTAAGTCTGGTTTTAATGACCACCGCCAGCGCCAAACAGTGCTGCAATTGCACCTGCCTGAGGGTGGGCATAGATAAGAATCAGAGCAATAACCAGAGCATAAATACACAGTGACTCAATCATAGCGAGACCGATCAGCAGGGTAACTGTTACTTTACCTGAAGATTCAGGATTTCTTGCAATACCTTCAACTGCAGATTTCAGACCAATACCTTGTGCGATACCGCAACCAAAAGCTGCTACAGCAATCCCAAAACCAGCAGCAGTAACACTCGCGATAAAGAATTGTAATGCTTGTTCACCCATAAAACTCTACCTCCTTTTTAAGATTTTTTTATTTTGCTTCTTCCATTATCCCATTATTTAATAACAAACAAAATGCTTATAATTGTTATAATTTTTTAATGCGCATGTTCCATTGCGCCGGTAAAATACATGATTGAAAGTAAAAAGAAGACAAATGCCTGAACTAAAGAGACAAATATGCCAAGCGCCATGATCGGCAGGGGAGCAAAGAAAAGGCCGGCAAGTCCAAAAAGAATACCCAGAACCAGTTCATGACCCATCATATTACCGAAAAGCCTGAAGGTAAGTGAGAGAATGCGTGCTAAATGACCTATTACTTCAATCGGAAAAATTATAGGAATCATCCACCATACAGGGCCAAGAAAATGTTTAATATATTTTGGTCCATGGTACTTAAGGCCGATAAGGTGAGTAAAAATAAACACGGGAAGCGCGCATGAAAGAGTTGTATTCAGACTGGCGGTTGGTGGAAAAAAGCCCGGTATAAGCCCTACAAGGTTACATACAAAAATATAGAGAAATACAGTTGCAGCTACAGGGAAAAGCCACCTGCCTTCTTCTCCTGTGACACTGATCATAAAGTCTTCCATACCGGAGAGAACAACTTCAAAAACGTTTTGTGCTTTTGAAGGAATCATGCTTATGCTTTTTGAAGCAATTATACCCAAAACTATAAGTATGGTCATAACAACCCACGAGTAAATTACATGTGGATTTCCGTGTGCAAAATGACCAAGCCCGATCATCTCAAAAAACTTAACAAAGAATAAATAGGGATGTACCACTTTAAATTGCCTCCTTTAAAAATAGTTTTTTTATTTCACATATAGTTGCAATCATTATACTTGCAACCACAACGGAAAGACCAATAAAAAGTCCTATCGGATCAACATATTGCTTTGCTATAAGGACAAATATTATAAATCCGCTTACAATAAAACGGACATAATATTTGGCTAAAATAACGTTGTGCGAAGCTGAATGCGGGGTCCTGAAAGCCTTTTTAAGGGTTATGGAAAGCATATGGAAGTTTATTGTAACAATCAGTCCTCCAAATATGATTCCCTTAGCAAAATTCGGTGTAGTAATTAAAAAGCCGGCAATACTGACAATAGAGAACAGAATCCAATTTGTAATTGTAATAAACTTTATTAGACGTTGTTCGATAACCACTGTTTCAATCTTTCTTTCAGAATTTCCTGCTCTTTTTTATTGCAAGTCCTATGTTTCTATAACCTGCTGCAATTCCCAAACAAAGGAATATAAGCATAAACCAAGGCGATGTGTTATATCGCTTGTCAATATAGAGACCTATGGCAAGTCCAATAAAAATTGAAAGAGCTACGGACAAACCAATACTGCTATAAAATGCAAGCTCTTTCCAAGACTCTCTTGATTCTTTTTTCATGGTTGTGAAGCCTTATCACTGAGTATTAGATAGGCTTAAATCAAACCATATGGGATTTAGCCTTCTAACACAGGATTATAATCAAGTCAATGTAAAAATATGTTTAGAGATTAAAATTAATTGCCCTTGTATCAAAAACCGGTCCGTCCAGACATGTATGCAGATATTTTTCTGGTGTTTTTTTGCTTTCAACAGCACAGCCAAGGCAGGCGCCAATACCACAAGCCATTATTGTTTCAATTGAAACCCGGCATGGTATTGAATGTATTTCCGATATAAACGCAAGAGATTTCAGCATAGCTGTGGGGCCGCAGCCATAAATAATATCAGGACGATTTTCCTTAATTGATGTTTCAAAAATATCAGTAACAAGTCCTTTTCTGCCCGCGCTTCCATCTTCTGTCGTAATGAGAACCTTCATCCCCAGTCTTAAAAAGTCATCTTTGCATAACAAATCATGCTTTGATCTGCTTCCCAGAAATACTATACATTTTGAGAGGTCAGTGTTTTTTTGCAGGTATGAAGCCAAAAAGAGCATTGGGGCAACTCCTACCCCGCCTGCAACGATAAAGACATTATTATAATTATCCGAAGTTATAAAGCCATTACCTAAAGGACCTATAATATCTATAATATCATCTTTTACGCACATTGACAGCTTTTTAGTGCATTTCCCAACCACTTTGTAAAGTACTTCAATTCCCTTTAAGGCGCCATCCTTTGATATAAGTCTGTGTATGGAAAAAGGGCGACGAAGAAGGGGATTAATCTGGTCTGGAAAGCCAAGCATTATAAATTGTCCTGGTTTTGCGTCTGAGTATTGACTGTGACATTTAAAACCAATTCTGTAATAAGAAGGACTTATCTCGTTGTTCCACAAAATTTTAACTTTTTCCTGAATCATAATATTAACTTGCGATAATTATTTTAGCCCGATAACGGCGGCAAATCTTCCAGTAGTACCTTCTCCACGAAAGGAAAAAAAGAGATCAGTATTGCACTTAGTACAGATATCGCTTGAATGTATATTTTTGATTAACAGACCGGCATCAAGAAGCTGGTCACGACTTAGTGCCCAGAAATCGAAAAGATTATCATTGTTTTTATATTTCCATAAGTTAGATGGAATTTCTTTTTTATAGTTAACAAATTCTGCGCAACATGGCCCAAGAGAGGGGCCTATGCCTGCAATGATATTTTTTGGCTTGCAGCCAAACCTTTTTTCCATTTTTTCTATCGTCTTACCAGTTATATTTTTTATACTGCCGCGCCAGCCTGAGTGAACATTTGCGACCACATTCCGTGCAGGATCATATAGAAGCAATGATTGGCAGTCCGCAACCTGCACTACAAGGTACTTGCTTAAAATATCAGTTATCATTGCATCCCCTGCAAAAGGGACATTACTGCGGACTTTGTTGTTTTTTGCTAAAATAATAATTTGAGTTCCATGTCTTTGCTTTGCATAGACGAATTCTTTCCCATTGATGCATCTGCATAAAATATTTCTGTTCTGCTCCACAATTCCGGGATGGTCTCCTACCTCAAAACTGACATTCAGGCTTTTATATGGCTCTTTGCTATAACCGCATTTTCTTGTAAAGATTCCATGCCGGATTTCAGAAAAGCCTGCAAGATTGGGAAACTGAAAAAATAAAATACCGTTTTTATCATTTAAGAGCACATCATGAGTCCTTTTTCGAGACCTTTGCAAAACGCCCCCTTTTGCCCAATTAGCGCTATAAAGCTTCACTAAAGTGCCGGCGTCAGACTCAAATTTTAAGCCTCGAAATACTCAATGTATTCCTGCATTTAAAATTTTCGCCTTCCTTGAACTTGAACAAAATTGAACATTTTTCAAAGGTCTCTTTTCATTGATACATTTTTAAGATCTTTTGTATGATTGAGGATGTTGAGATTTCGGGAACAAGCGGTATTCTTACAACCTGACCTCCATTGTTTTTTACAAAGTCAGCTCCAATTATTTTGTCTTCCGGCCAGTCGGCACCTTTTACCAGGACATCCGGCTTTATTGCCTGAATAAGTTTTAAAGGATCCGCCTCATCAAAAATAGTAACATAATCCACGCACCACAGGCCGGCAAGAACTTCAGCTCTTTGATCCTCACATATAATCGGCTTTTTTTCTCCTTTTATAGTGTTAACGGATTTGTCGGAATTTAAGCCGACTACAAGGATTTCCCCTTTTGCTTTTGCTGCAGCAAGGTAACGTACATGCCCCACGTGCATAATATCAAAGCATCCGTTTGTAAAAACGATTTTTTTGCCCTGTTTGCGAAATCGGCTTAATTTTTCCAATAAATCTTTAAGTATTATATGTTTAGACATTGTATGCATGTAACGGTTCACGGTTCACGGTTGATCAAAACATAAAACTGTTACCCTTTAAGCAAGGGATCTTATCTCTAAATTCTGTTATCTTGTAAAGGTTTATCTCAGCTACTGAAGCGCATTCTCCTTCTTCAGCCATTGAAAGGATTTCACCAGTTGGTGAAATAATCTGAGAGTGGCCGCCAAATTCAATGCCCTTTTCCTTCCCGCATCTGTTAGTGGCTATAATAAAAATTTGATTTTCAATAGCTCTTGCTTGCGATAAAATATCCCAGTGCCTGATCCTGTTTAATGGCCACTGTGCCGATATTATAACTACAATGGCGCCTTTAAGGGTAATTGATCTGCATAACGCTGGAAATCTTAAATCATAACATATCATTAAGCCAACGGGACAGATAGAAGTGTTGCACACTACAGCTCTGTTCCCTGCAGAAAAATAGCTATCTTCTTCAGTAATGGGGAAAAGATGAATTTTCCTGTATGATCCAGCTATATTGCCATTGGAGTCAATAAGATAACTTGTATTGAAAATGTCTTTTCCTGAAGCCTCCGGCAAAGAACCGGCTATAATCATATTGTATTTGGATGCTGTTTTTGAGAGTGTATCAATAATAAATGGTGTTTGTTCGGCATGATCGAGCAGCATCTGATTATCAAATCCGCAAGACCACATTTCCGGAAGCGCTACCATATTAACATTGCGGTCTCCTAAAATATGTAACCATTCGGTAACTTTTGCGAGATTTGATTCAATATCTCCAAGCTTGATATCAAATTGAAAGGTTCCTGCCTTAAAAATTTTATTATTCATTTATAGTTACATGCTCCGTGCAAGTGTAAGCACATCAACACTTTCGGCTCCTCCATTTAATAGAACCCTTGTGCATTCATTTGCCGTTGCTCCTGTTGTGTAAACATCGTCAATAAGAAGTATACTTTTCCCGGTAATTTTTGATGAATCACCTATGCTGAAGGCGTTTTTGATGTTTGCCAGGCGTTGCTTTCGATCAAGGCCGGTCTGGGGTTCCGTCTGTTTATTTTTTATAAGGGCATTTTTTTCGATTTTTGAATATGACAGCTCGATATTAAAGGCATTGGCACAGAAAAGCCAATCTCTGATTAAAAGATAAGCCTGATTAAAGCCTCGTTTTCTGAAACGTTTAATATGAAGCGGGACAGGAACAATAAGATCAATTCTTTTTTTATCCCAATATGTTATGAAAGCAAAAAATAGAAGCATGCCAAGTGGTCGCGCTAACTGGATTTTACCTTTATACTTTAAGCGCTGTATGGTTTTCATGAGTGTTCCTTCATAGACACCTACTGCACGTGCTGTTCTGAATTTCTTCGGAGACTTTATGCATTCCCCGCAAACATGATCATCACCGATGCGGCTTTTAAACTTAATGCCGCATATGCAGCAGAAGGGGGATTCAACAGGCACAAAACTTGAAGAGCAGGCAGGGCATAAAAAGGGAAGCATCAATTTATTAAAGGTATTTTTTTTTTGATAAGCTGACATTGATTCATCATTAAAGATTTTAACAGGCAAATTGTAACCTTTATACATTGCAGGCTGGAAAAAAGATCCGCAGACAAGACATTTTGATGGCAATATAGCTTCTATCAAGGCGCTTGCCATCCAAGAGGCCTTTGAAAAATACTCCCTTTTGTCCGATTTCTGCGTCAGGCTCAAATTTTAATCCTCAAAATATTCAATATATTCCTCCGGTTAAAATTCTCACCTTCCTTGAACTCGAACAAAATTGAGCATTTTTCAAAGGCCTCATCCATAAGATTTGCTGATACCATATCCACTATATTATTTCATCTTTTCAATTATTTTATTAGCGAATTCGGAGCATTTTATTGTTTTTGCACCTTCTATCTGACGGGCAAGATCATATGTAACCGTACCGTCTTTAATGGTGGACTTAATACCATCTCTTATTAATGCCGATGCTTCTTTCCAGCCCATATAATCAAGCATCATTGCTCCGGAGAGGATTAAGGAGCATGGATTTACCTTGTCTTGACCTGCATATTTGGGTGCTGTGCCGTGCGTTGCCTCAAAAACCGAGCATTTATCGCCGATATTTGCACCTGGAGCCATACCAAGGCCGCCCACCTGAGCTGCTATAGCATCTGAAATATAGTCTCCATTCAAATTCGGAGTGGCGATTACCTGGTACTCTTCAGGCCTGAGAAGTACCTGCTGAAACATCATATCAGCGATTCTGTCTTTTATGACAACTTTTCCTTCCGGCAACTTACCGTTATACTTATCAAAAAGTTCGTTTTCAGTAATGGTCTTTTCATCAAATCGTTCTTTTGCAACTTCATATCCCCATTGACAGAAAGCTCCTTCTGTAAATTTCATTATATTGCCTTTGTGCATCAGAGTAACGCTCGACAGGCTGTTATCAATAGCATATGAAATGGCTTTTGCTACAAGCCGCTTTGTATTTTTTTCACTTATGGGTTTTATGCCTATACCTGAATCTTTTGGCAAAGAAATACCCATTTTGTCTTTAAGAAAGGAAATTATGCTGATCGCTCCGTCACTTCCTGATTGCCATTCAATGCCCGCGTATACATCTTCAGTGTTTTCCCGGAAGACGATCATGTCAACCTTCTCTGGATTTTTCATGGGACTTGGAACGTAGTCTATGTATTTTACCGGACGGACGCATGCATAAAGATCCAGTTCCTGTCTTATCGTAACATTCAGGCTTCTTATTCCTTTTCCTACTGGAGTTGTCAGGGGACCTTTTATAGCTATTACGTGTTCACGTATTGCATCGAGAGTTTCAGAAGGGAGCCATTCGCCCTTTTTTTTATACGCTTTTTCGCCGGCGTAAACCTCGAGCCAGCATATTTTTTTATTTTCATCGTAAGCTGCCTGGACTGAGCTGTCTATCACCATGCTTGCTGCGCGCCATATGTCAGGGCCTATCCCGTCTCCTTCAATATAGGCAATTATAGGGAAGTCAGGAATATTTAAGCTTCCATCATTATTTATTGTTATTTTTTTCATGTTTACCATCAACCTGCATTCCTTTCGATATTGGTTGAGTGGTCGAGTGGTTGACTACTTGACTACTCGACTACTTGACTACTTACATGCCTTTGTGGCTGAAACTGTTACCTTTTGTATAGTTTCGTTGTTTGAATACTTCATACATTACAACTGCCGCTGCAACAGAGGCGTTCAGGGAATTTATTTTTTCTATCTGTGGTATTGAAATCAAAATATCACATTGTTTTTTGACAAGGCTGCGCATGCCCTTACCTTCTCCGCCAATAACGATGCCGAGCGAGCCTGAAAAATCACAGGAAAAAACGTCTTTATCTGCATTTTTGTCCATTCCGAAAATCCACAAACCTTTATTCTTCAATATCTTTATTGTGGTTACGATGTTTGTAACACGTATAACATTAACATGCTCAAGCGCTCCGGCAGATGTTTTGGAGACCGCTGGCGTGGGCAAGGCTGATCTGTCTTTTGTAATTATTACTCCGTCAACTCCGACGCAAAGAGCTGTTCTAATTATAGCGCCGAGGTTATGCGGATCTACCAGATTGTCTAACAAGAAAAACAACCAATTTACATCAGAAGGCCTATGCTTATCAATAATATCATTGAGTCCAACAAAGGGATATGAACTTACCTTTGCTCCAATTCCCTGATGCAGATCGGTTTTGGTTAAATATTTAAGTTGAGAGAGCTCTATCTTTTTAACAGATATCTTTTTGGATTCAGCTATTGCCAGCAATTTTTCAAATGGCTTTGGTATTTTGTCTTTTGCAATATATATCTCAAAAAAAATTCTCCTGCCAGCCTTGAGAGCTTCAAAAACAGGATGAAAACCATATAGTATTTCTGTTTTCAAATTATTAACTTTAGACCTCGTTAAGCAAATATCTCAAGTTTCGCACCCACTAATTCCTATGAACCTTCTATGGCAGAGCAGGTATTAGATAGTTTTTTTAAAAGAGCAAAATAATATGATTGATATTCTAAACTACTATACCTTGGG
>VMSQ01000246.1 GCA_013792055.1 Desulfobacteraceae bacterium | reverse complement strand
GGGAATATCATACCTTCGTGGTATCGGGTCCTATATTCAAGAAAAGAATAAATATCTTGAAAGTTGAAAAAATCACCCGGGATCGGCACTGCTTTCTCGACATATTAGAATGTGAATTGGCGGAAAAGTTGTAATTAGTTAGCCACGAATTTACACAATATCTTGGATTATTAGATGAAGCAGAGATGTTCAATTATCATTTTGCTAATTGTTATTGCGCTTTTATTCCTGATGAGGGGGCAATCGGCAGCCAGAGATGTGACCGATCAGTCAGGACGACAGGTTGCAGCTCCGGATGACCCGCAACGGGTTGTTTCGCTGGCGCCGAGCATCACTGGGATTATCTTTGCTCTTGGGCAGGAAGATCGCTTAAAAGGTGTGACCATGTATAGTGATTTTCCTTCCGAAGCGACTAAGCTGCCGAAGGTGGGCTCATATGTTCGTCTTGATCTGGAGAGAATTGTAGCTTTAAGGCCGGACCTTTGTATTGCCACCAAAGATGGAAATCCCAGGGAAGTGGTTAAGAGGCTTGAGTCTCTGAAGATACCGGTTTATGTCGTTGATCCTAAAAATCTGGATGCAGTGATTGAGACGATCATTGAAATCGGCAATCTTCTGCGTGCCGATGAAAGAGCAAAAGATCTGGTTTGGGATATGCATTCCAGGATTGATCGGGTGAAGTCTCTGGTTGCAAAAGCTGCTCACAGGCCAAAAGTTTTTTATCAGATTGGAACATCCCCGATTGTTTCCGCCGGCACCCATACGTTTATCCATGAACTTATTCTGCTTGCTGGAGGAAAAAACCTTGCAGAAGGCCCCATCTCTTATCCACGGTTTAGCCGTGAGCAGGTTCTTGCTCTTTCTCCTGATGTCTTTATAATTACTTCTATGGCAAAAGACAGGGCATTTGAACGTGTCAAGGCGGAGTGGAGCCGTTGGCCTGATTTGCCTGCTGTTAAAAACAAGTCTATTTTCCTTGTCGATTCCGATCTTTTTGATCGCCCCACCCCACGACTAATTGATGCCCTTGAACTTCTGGTGCGATTGATTCATCCTGAACTCTTTGAGGAAGAACAATGAATCCGAAAACACCGTTTCTTTTGAAACGTCTTTTTACTGTTTCATTTCTTTTACTGCTTCTGCTTCTTGGAGCCATGTTTTTGGGGCTTTCCTTAGGGTCATCAGAAAACGGAGTGAAGGCTGTCTGGCAATCCCTGTCAGGAGCAAGAGATGCAGATTCCATGCTGAGCGCTATTATCTGGCGCATCCGCTTTCCACGCGTAGTTTTAGCTGCTCTGGTCGGAGCGACTCTTTCTCTGGGAGGACTTGTTTTTCAGGCTCTGCTTCGAAATCCTCTGGCAGAAGCCTATATTCTTGGTATTTCAGGAGGATCCGCAGTAGGAGCCATAATCGGCATCCTTATGGGATTATCCCGTTTTCCCGGTGTGAGCTTTACGGCTTTTGCAGGAAGCATGTCCACCCTTCTTCTGATTTTTCTCATCTCTTCAGGCCAGACGATTCTGAAAAAGGATTCTTTGCTTTTATCCGGTGTGATGATCAATGCTTTCTGTTCTTCAATCATCATGTTTCTTGTTTCCATGACTTACGACTCCAGACTTCATAATATTATGTTCTGGCTCATGGGTGATCTTTCTACGGCTGATATCAGTCAGGTCGGGATATTAGCTGCGAGTATCCTTCCATGTTTTGTTCTGATTTTCTGCCTTTCCAACTCCATGAATCTGCTTCTTTTGGGAAAAGAAATGGCTCAGACAATGGGTGTAAACATAAAATTTGTGACCGTGACTCTTCTTGTTGCCACTTCGTTTATGGTGAGCGCCACGGTTTGTCATTGCGGTCTCATCGGTTTTGTTGGGCTGGTTATTCCGCATCTGTTGCGGCTTCTTTTTGGTCCGGATCACAGGGTGCTTGTTCCCGCATGTATGCTGGGCGGAGGAGCTTACATGGTTTTTTGTGATTTACTGGCAAGAGTCCTCCCTGAACAGGGCGAAATGCCTGCCGGTGTAATTACCGCTATGATCGGAGCGCCTCTTTTTATCTTTCTGCTGAAAAGATCCGATCTGCGCAAGTAGGGATGAGCTGAAAGCCTGAAAGCAAAAAGAAGCTCAAAGCTGAAAGCTCAAAGCAACCAGCAACAAGTAACAAGTAACCAGCAACAAGTAACCAGCTATGAGAAATCAGCTATGAGAAATCAGCTATGAGCACAGCGATCGATATAAAAAATCTGAGTTATTCTTATGGGAACGGTCCTGTTTTGAAAGATATTTCCTTTTCTATCCAAAAGGGTGACTTTTTTATCATAATCGGGCCCAATGGCTCAGGAAAGACCACCCTGCTGAAGACTATCTCGGGAATCATAAAACCTCAAAGAGGTCAACTGGAGATCCTGGGCCAATCCATCCGGTCCTATACCCGAAAGGTTTTGGCAAAAACTATTGCTTTTGTCCCGCAAATGGTTCAGGTAGATTTTCCTTTTACAGTAAGTGAACTGGTGCTTATGGGCCGTTCACCATATCTTGGTTTACTAGGACTGGAGAGAGAGAAGGATATAAAAATTGCAGAGCATGCTATGGCTTTTACAGGAGTGGAGCATCTGGCTCGTCGCAGGCTTGATCAGTTGAGCGGAGGGGAAAGGCAGCGAGTTTTTATCGCAAGAGCAATCTGCCAGGATTCTGAGATCATACTTCTGGATGAACCGACAGCATCTCTTGACCTTGCTCATCAGGTCAGGGTGATGGATTTGATGGAAAGGTTGAAGAAAGAAAAGAGTGTTACAGTTATCATGGTGTCGCATGACGTGAATCTTGCGGCTATGTATGGCGACCGTTTGCTCCTGATCAACAAGGGGAAAATCGTAAGTATGGGACGGCCGGATGAGGTGCTTACTTTTCAGGCGCTGGAGGAAGCTTACGGCTGTATGCTGCTGGTGGATGAGAGCCCGATCGGTAAATTCCCACGCATTACGCTGGTACCACAGAAGTTTTCGAACAGCAGCCCGTTTAAAAATTGAATTCAGCCCGTTACCGACTTGACATTGATAGAAATTAAGGGCGCGAAACTTGAGTAATTCTGTTAAGACATAAAAAATCTTGATTCCATAATATAAATAGTTTAGAAGATATAGGTAACTGTTTACGGTTTACAGTTATCGGTTCACGGTTGAAATCAATATCCAAAATGCTTCAATCGTTGCATAGTTCATTGAAAAAACTGTGAACTGTGAACCGACAACCGTGAACGATTGCAAATATAGTTTAGGCGCTCATATTGAGCTTAATAGGGAACCCTGTGTAAATCAGGGACGGGCCCGCCGCTGTTATCTCGCCCTTTTTATTAGAGAGGGAACCTTTTTAGCAACACACGCCACTGTTTCGCAAGACAGGAATGGGAAGGCTGTTAAAAAGGCGGGAGAGTCAGAAGACCTGCCTAAGCAGACGGAAAGACTTTTAAAAGGCTTTTATTAGTTGGCTTTTTAAATGTCTTCAAAGGCATAGCTTTCGTGGACTGAAATATGCCGGAAGTTCGGAGGATAAAAAAGGGATATCCCCGGATCGATTTAATATCGGTTCGGGGATTTTTTTTACAATCTGTCAGATCAAGGAAGCCGGTCAGATGCCGGCGCTGCCCCGCAACTGTAGGCGGAACGAAACCCACTTAAATGCCACTGATTTCCAAAATGGAAATTGGGAAGGCGTGGAGAGTAGGAATTGCCGCAAGCCAGGAGACTTATCTGACGGATTAAATAACAATTCTGACCGAGGGGGAAGGAGAAATAAGCAAATGAAGAGGTTGTTAAGTTGTGCGGCAGTATTATTAGTATTTATGTTTTTGGGCTTACCTATGCCGATTTTTGCGTGGGAAGGAGAAGATGCAATAACAATGGAAGAAATCATCGTGACAGCAGGCAGGATAGAAGAGCCTTTAAAATATTCGCCTGATTCCGTGACCATTATTACGGGGGAGGAGATTCAAAAAAAAGGAAAACAAACTGTCATTGATGTGATCAGAGATGTTCCAGGTGTTTTTGTTAAGCAGAATGGATCACCTGGTGGTTCTTCGTCAATTTATACACGCGGGACAAATAATGCCCATACACTGATTATGATTGATGGCGTGCGGGTGGGCGATCCGATGGCCGGCGATGGAAAGATGAGTATTGCCGATCTATCCACGGATAACATTGAAAGGATCGAGATCGTCCGCGGAGCGCAGAGTGTTTTATATGGATCGGACGCCATCGGGGGTGTAATAAATATAATTACAAAGAAAGGCAAAGGAAAGCCGAAGTTTTACCTGTCTTCCGAAGGGGGATCGTTTGAAACCTTCAGGGAAAAAACAGGTGTCAGCGGGTCAAATGATAAGGTTAATTATGCTGCGTCTATATCACGTTTGGATGTCAAACGCGTATCAAGGGCGGATGAAGATCTGGGAAACACAGAAAGGGATTATTACCACGATACCAATATCTCCGCCCGGGTCGATGGACAGATTAGTGATACAGCGAGAATGGGCTTTTCAGCGCGTCACTCCGAATCGTCCATGGACTATGATGACACGGGAACTGACGCCGATAAAGTACAGGATGCAACGATTACCAGTGTTGCCACAAACTTCGACCAAGATATTTTTGACTGGTGGCAGCATGCAATCAAGCTGGGTATTACAGAGACCAAAAGAGAATACACCAAAGACGGAGCCTTTGACAGTCTATATAATGGAACTATTAAGGTTGCATCCTGGCAGCATAATTTCTTTATCGGAGAAATTGATACGATCACGTCTGGTTTCGATTATCAGGAAGAGAGCGGCGACAACCAGAATGCGAACACTGCCTGGTATCCTAATATACCAAACAAAAAAGTTAATACAAAAAGTTTCTTTATCCAGAACAAGTTAACCCCGTTTAATGGCTTCTCGTTTACCCTTGGCGCCCGCCACGATGACCATCAAACCTTTGGCGGCAAGGACACATATAAGGGGGCGCTGGCCTATCTCTATGAGAAAACAGGAACTAAAGTAAGGGGTAGCTACGGCACAGGGTTTCGTGCCCCTTCGCTTTATCAGCTTTATTCAAGCTATGGTGATGTTAATCTTAAACCTGAAGAGAGTAAGGGTTATGATGTAGGGATAGATCAGGAGCTGTTCGATAAAAAGGTGTTGCTGTCTGTAACTTATTTCCACAATGAGATTGATGATCTGATCGATTTTAATACGAGCACCTGGAAATATTATAATGTTGGTAAGGTCAAAACCAGGGGCTGGGAAACCGGTTTTTCTGTTAAACCCATCACGTGGCTCAGTTTTGATGTTCATTACACCTATACCGAGGCAAAGAATGAGACAGGGAGGGATGCAAATAAAGACAAGGATTTAATTTACCGGCCGAAACATTCAGGAGGCGCCTCGCTGAATATAAAACCGATGGAGAAACTGAATGTAAATCTCAATGCGCAATACGTAGGGAAAAGATATCGAGAAGCCGATAACAGCGAAGAAATGCCGGATTATACGCTCTTAAACCTTGCCGCTTCCTATGACGTGATGGAATGGTTCAGGATTTTTGGAAGAGTGGAGAATCTAACCGATCAGAAGTATCAGTCGATTTATCAATATGGCGAACCGGGTATCGGTTTTTATGGCGGTATCAAGGTGACTTTTTGAATCATAAAGATCTAAATTAAAGTATGATGAACTCGTAAAAAGTCTCGAAATCGTCATGCCGGACCCCGTATCCGGTACGGGGCTGGCCAGATCCGGCATCCAGAACGCATTGAATTTAAATTTACTGGATAGCGCTAATGGTTAGCACTTCCGCTTCACTACGTGTCACTACGTGCCCGGCTTTAGCCGGAATGACGAAAAACGGTGTTTTTGAACTTTTTCTGAGAAAAGCCCAAGGAGAAAAATTATGCTGGATATTTTTATCAAAGGCGGGCCGGTCATGTATCCGCTTTTAGCCTGTTCGATTCTTGTTCTTACTGTAATAATAGAAAGGTCTTTATTCTGGATAAGTGTAAATATGCATCGCAATTATTCTCTTATAGATGAGGTCCTTGAACTATGCAGAGCAGGAGATTGGGAGTCGGTGAGAATAAAGACAAAAGGCTCAAAGGATTTTATTATCAAAATACTTGTAACAGGCATTGTTCACAGAGAATTTTCAATGACCAAGGCCATGGAGTCGGCGGCGGCAGAAGAGATCAGGAGGTTACGTCGATATATGGGCGTGCTGGATACAATGATTACCGTTGCGCCTCTGCTCGGTATTTTCGGAACAGTTATCGGTATTATAATGTCATTCGAGGCGCTGGGCTCAGCCGGAATAGAACATCCTCAGGCTGTTACTGCAGGAATAGCGCAGGCTCTTATAACCACGGCATCCGGGCTTGGGATTGCGATTCTGTCTGTATTTCCATACAATTTCTTCAATTCTCGTATTGAAAAGGCTGCCCTTAACATAGAAAAATACGCTACAAGCCTTGAAATAGTCTATGAGAAATTAATTCAGCCTTCCATAGCACAAAAAGAGGATAATACATGAAGCTCAACATAAATGTACATAAAAGTGTACGTATTGAAATGCTTCCTTTGATTGACATTGTTTTCCTGCTTTTAGTGTTTTTTATATATGCGATGCTTTCAATGGCTGTGCATCGCGGATTGCCGGTCTTGCTACCTGCTTCTTCCACCGCAGAAATCGAAAAAAAATCAGCGTTATCCGTGACAGTGAGAACAGATGGAACGATTTATGTTGATGAAAAACAGATTTCAATTGAGAATCTGGCTGCTTTTTTAAAGAAAAAAGCTGAAATTGATAAGGATACCGGCATTCTCCTTTTTGCTGAACAAACCCTTTCATATCAAAAGTTATTCAGCGTTTTAGACCAGATAAGGATGGCAGGCCTGAACCGGATTTCTCTTCAAGCGGAGGCTGAACAGCAGCCGTGAAACGAATTCTGATTGCTGCAATAATAGCTGTTGGAATACATGGACTTCTTCTGTGTATGGAATTTGACTGGATAAGTGGCAAAT
>VMSQ01000076.1 GCA_013792055.1 Desulfobacteraceae bacterium | reverse complement strand
CCATTGCCCTTGAACCCTTTACAAGAACCCAGTCTCCCGGCAGAAGCCATTTTTTTAAATCTTCAAGAATCTCTTCTTTTGAGCCAATAAATATATCCATTGAATTCTTATCTTCTCCAATAGCACCGTTTGCGACAGCTTCTGCGAACTCACCTGTAATGTAAAGCTTAGCGATATTTGATCTGGCAGACAGAGAGCCTATCTCTCTGTGCATAGATTCTGCGTATTCTCCCAGCTCGAGCATATCCCCAGCAACGAGAATACCCCTGTTGCTGCCTTTTAATGAACTGAGAGTCCTGATTGCAGCTTCCATTGAACTGGGATTTGCATTGTATGTGTCGTCAATTATGTGCGCTCCCCTGACATCAACGATATTTATCCTGCCCTTAACCGGCTGAAAATATTCCAGGCCGGCTTTTATCTCCTCTGAAGACAAACCAATAATATATCCAACAGACGCTGCAGCAAGGGCGTTTGATACCATAAAGCCGCCATGCACTCTCAACTCTATTGGAATTCTTTCCTCCGGCAGCGCCAAAGTAAAAGAAATCCCGGCTGCTGTTTCATTGACATCCAGCGCTCTAATCCTGGCATCTTTCGATAAACCAAAATAAAACACTTCCCTTGAGACTTTTGTTGATAAATATAAAACTCTTGAATCATCTGCATTAAGAACCGCTGTTCCCCCCGGTTTTATTCTTTTTAGAAGCTCTCCTTTGGCATTCATTACCCCTTCAATCGAGCCCAATCCCTCAAGGTGTGCAGAACCTATGTTTGTAATTACGCCAATATCAGGAATACAAATTTCACCCAGCCTGTCTATCTCTCCGGGTCTGTTCATCCCAAGTTCAAGCACAGCCCACTGGTGGCTGCTTTTAAGATCCAGGAGAGTTAGCGGAAGCCCTATTTCATTGTTGAAATTTCCCCTGGTCGATAAAGTTTTATAACGCGTTGAAACAACGGAAGCGGTCATTTCTTTGGTTGTGGTTTTGCCGTTTGAACCGGTTATCGCTACAACAGACACATTGGTCCGTCTGCGGTTAAAAGAAGCAAGATCGCCCAGAGCTTTTGTTGTATCGTTCACTGCCACACAAACAATGCCCTTGTCCTGCCAATCTGTACCCGCAGGATCATAGATTTTATCATTACTTATAACAAGACCTCTCACACCGCCGGTTATCACATCAGATACAAAATTGTGGCCGTCATGAACATTTCCCTTGATTGCAATGAAAAGTTCATTTGCAGATATTGTGCGCGAGTTAATGGATACTCCTTCAAACGTATGTTTGATATTCCCGCACAAAAGGTCTCCCTTTGTTGCTTCAAGGATTTCAGCAGTAGTCCAGGGTATTGTTCGTTCGTTTCCCATAGTCATTTTTTCTCTAGACTTTCAGGGCCTCTCTAGCCTCCTCCCTGTCATCAAAGGGAAAAGTTTCACCGCCGATTAATTGATATGTCTCATGCCCCTTGCCGGCTATAAGTATGATATCTCCAGGACCGGCTGACGTGATGCTCAGTTTTATGGCTTTCCTGCGATCAGGCTCAATAACATAACCTTTCTCCTGAATGCCTTTTGCCAGATCAGACAAAGTATGCTCCTTTGAAGGTGTTTGTTTGATTCCCTCTATTATCCGGCTTATTATTTCCATGGGATCTTCTGTCCGCGGATTATCTGATGTGATTATAGCCAGATCGCAAAGCCTGCCGGCTATTTCGCCCATCTGGGGCCTTTTGCCTCTATCTCTATCTCCACCGCAGCCGACTACACAAATAATTCTGCCGATTTCATTATCTTTAATTGACTTTAAAGAAGAGAGAACATGTTCCAGGGCATCCGGAGTATGAGCATAATCAACAAACACAAACTTGCCTGCTTTATTTGGTATAAATTCAAGTCTGCCCGGTATCCAGCCGGTCTTTTCTATACCTGCCTTTATGATAGCCGAAGAAAGTCCAAGGGCAATCCCCACGCCAGTTGCGCTGAGTATATTCTCAAGATTATGCTCCCCTGCAAGAGGTGATTTGAAATTAAATGTCCCCAGTTTCGTTGAAATTCTCCCCGTAATACCTGTAAGGCTGTATTTAATATTATCCGGCCATATCATTTTATCTGCCGTACTGCCGGTAGAAATCACGGGCATGCTATCAGATGCTTCTGAAAGTAAATTATAAAGTCCTTTTCCTCTCTTATCATCGCAATTTACTACAGCCATAGTATGACTCTTCTTGGGCCCGGTTTTTAAATGCTCAGTAAAAAGCCTCTTTTTGCAAAACCAGTAGGAATCCATATCACCGTGATAATCAAGGTGGTCCCGAGTCAGATTGGTGAACACACCGATATCTATCCGGCAGCAGTCAATCCTGTGCAAATCAATTGCATGAGATGACACCTCCAGAACAACGTGGGTGATCCCGTTCTCATGCATTTCCGCCAGTATCTTTTGCAGATCCAGAGCTTCCGGCGTTGTCATTGGGTTCGGAAAAACTCTACCTGCATAACGGTAATTAATAGTTCCTATTACACCAACCCTGAAGCCAGCTTCAGCAAGAATGCTTTCAACTATGTAAGCAGTTGTTGTTTTACCGTTTGTTCCGGTTATCCCTATAATGAACAACTTCTCTGAAGCATTCCCGTAAAAGTTTGCAGAAATTGCGGCAAGAGCTCTTCTGGTATTCTCAACCTCTATAATTGCAGATTCTTTATTAACTGGTTTCTGAGTTACAATTATTGATGCGCCTCTTGCCAAAGCTTCATCAATAAAGTCATGCCCATCAGCCTTAAAACCCTTTACGGCAACAAAAAGCCCATTAGGCTTAACTTCCTGTGCTCGATAATGGATTGAGCCTATTTCATAATCCGGCAAACAGGCACATAAATCATTATACCGCCCTGTTTCCACGGCATGCTTATGCTCCATACCTTCTTTTACAATACTTACACGCCTTATTTCAGTTACAGATTTAAGCAAAATAGAAAGTTTCAACCTCTTGCCCCGTTCCCGCTTACTACCCTTATTTTTTCATTTCCTCCTTCGATAATAACCTCTGCCCCTCCTGTGTCGATCCGCATGTCAACCAATCTTTCGAATGGTTTATCTGCAGTTAACGGTATGTTCATATAGTTCACAGTTTCATGCGCTATCCTTTTAAACGCAGGGGCTGCAACTATGCTGCCGAAATGATTTCCCTGGGGTTCGTCAATAACTACCAGAATAGCTATTTCAGGATCCTCGGCAGGAATAAACCCAAGGAATGAAGCTATGTATTTTTCGTCTGAGTAAGTTCCTTTCTCATCAATTTTCTGGGCGGTTCCTGTCTTCCCGCAGACAGAATAACCCTTCAAAGCAGCATTGACGCCTGTCCCCCCTTCAGTAGTTACAGAACCCATCATTTTTTTCACGGCTCGGGCTGTCTCTATTGAAACGACCCTTCTGACCTCGCGCGGGCTTGAGCTTTTTATAAGACGTCCATTCTGATCCGTTATAGCCTGGACAATATAAGGAGCCATGAGGACCCCGTCATTTGCGATTGCTGAAGCCGCAGTTATAAGCTGCAAGGCAGAGACAGCAACTCCCTGTCCAAAGGATATTGCGCCGGCATCAATTTTTGACCATCTATTATAGTGGCTCAGGCCACCCGATGTTTCCCCCGGACAGTCTATTCCAGTCTTTTCACCAAAACCAAAACTGCGGAATGTTTTATAAAGATATTCCGGCCCTATTATCTCGCCCACCTTTATGCTGCCGATATTGCTTGAAAACTTAATAATCTGCTGTAAAGACAGCCAGCCGTGAGGATGAGTATCGCGTACAACGTTTTTGCCTATTCTGTATTTACCATTTTCACAGAAAAAAATGCTGTCCGGAGAACATCCTCCAAATTCTATTGCCGCACATGCGCTGAAAATTTTCATGGTTGAGCCTGGCTCAAATAGATCTGTTATTGATCTGTTTCTCCATAGATTCTGATCAAAGTCCCCAAAAGAATTTGGATTGAGAAATGGATAGTGCGCCATTGCCAGTATGGCCCCAGTTTTTGGAGACATTACGATTGCCATCCCTGATTTGGCATTAAATTTAACAGATGCTTCTTCAAGCGCTCTTTCGGCTAAGTACTGGATATTATAGTTAATCGTTAATATAAGGTTGTTCCCGCTGCAATCAGGTATCACATTCTTTTCAGCATCGAACCCGCGTTTTAAAGCATCTTTTAAAACCCTAACTCTGCAAGTGCTTCCCTTAAGGTAAGAGTCATAATAGTATTCGATTCCTTCAAGGCCATGCCCGTCTATACCCGAAAATCCAAGCGCCTGCGCCGCAAGAGTTTTGTTTGGATAAAAACGTTGGTGTTCGGGCATAAAATCTATACCTTTGAGACCAAGGGCCTTTACATCTTTTACTTCCTTTGGTGTAACCTTACGTTTAACCCAAGCGAACGATCTGTCAGATGTGAGTCTCTGTTTAAGCAAATTGACGTCAATTTGCAGCGCTCTGTTTAGGGCCTCGGAGGTCGCCGCCGGATCCTCGATATTAGCGGGATATGCCACGATTGATGCAACATCTATGCTTAAGGCCATTTCCCTGTGGTTTGCATCGTATATTGTTCCGCGCTCTCCCGGAAGTATTAATGACCTCTCATACTGATTTGCTGCTTTCCTTGACAGCCATGAACTGCAAAAAACCTGAAAATATAAAGCCCTCGCCCCTATAACGAATAGAAACATACTGAAAATAAAACCAATCAAAATTGTCCTTAACTTTATGTATTTTTTTTCAATCGGTTTCATGGAATTATAACCATTTGCTCCAGTGTCGGCGTTTTTAGGCCAAGCTGGTTTCTTGCTATATCTGCGAGTCGTTCCGGAGATTTCAGACGCGCAATCTCGACCTTTAAGTTATTTTGCAGATTTATAAGCTTCCGATTTTTGTTATTTTCATTTGAAATTTCATACCCAGCTTTTACACACTGCACCCTGCTCCATGTGTAAATCAGAAGCTCTGCAATAAAGACAGCCATAACTGTAAACCAGATTATCACTATCCTTGTGCTGAGAGCATTTTTTTTGGCTTTACGTGCCATAGTTACAATTTTTCTATAGCTCTCAGTTTTGCGCTTCTTGCCATTGGATTGGCCGCAATTTCTTCTTCCGTAGGCCGCAAAACTTTTTTGCTCAAAGATCGTACAACCCTTGTCTTATTGCAAACGCACATTGGCAGGGCCGGCGGGCATATGCATTTGCCCTCCAGGAGTTTTATCTTTTTTTTTACAATCCTGTCTTCGAGTGAATGAAATGATAATACGCAGAACCGGCCTTCAGGCTTCAACAAGTCAACAGCAGTTTCCATAAATGAATTTAGTATATCCAGCTCTCTGTTAACAGCTATTCTAACAGCCATAAACACTCGAGTAGCAGGGTGAATCCTTCTATTGAATGATGATTTACCCGGAATGGCTCTGCATACGATTTCTGCCAGGTGCTTGCTGGATTTAATTTTTTCTTTTTTTCTTACCATGACTATTTTTCGTGCTATCTTGCGTGCCCGGCGTTCTTCTCCATACTTATAAAAAATTTCAGCAAGGCTTTCTTCATCCATCGTATTTATCAACTCTTCAGCCGTTGTATCCGATTCAACGTTCATCCGCATATCCAGCGGTTCATCTTTTCTGAAGCTGAAACCCCGTCCACTTGACTCGAGGTGATGAAGTGAAATTCCAAGATCGAGAAGAATGCCGTCTATGGCAGCAATATTCAAATGTGAAAGAATTTTCGGAAGATTTACAAAATTGTCATGAAAGAGATGAATATTTAACTCGTATGGTTTTAAAATTCTTTTTGCGTTTTTTATTGCATCTTTATCCTGATCTATGCCAATCAGAATCCCGTCTGGAACGATCTTCTCCAAAATGGCGCTTGCATGGCCTGAACCGCCAAGTGTACAATCCGCATAGATTTTCCCTGGCCTACAATTAAGGTAATGGACAACCTCGTTTAACATTACAGGGATATGTTTGTACGACATAGAATCAGCCCTTCGGACTAGAGCCCTAATTTTGCTATTTCGTTGCTGACAGCCTCCTTTTTCATATCTTCTTCCATCTGCATCGCTTCCCGCTCGTAATTTTCCTTAGACCATATTTCAAAATGCATTATCTGCCCCACAAGTACGATCTCCTTTTCAAGTTCCGCATACTGCCTCAAAACCGGTGGAATAAGGATTCTGCCCTGCTTGTCACAATTACAATCCGAAGCGCCTCCTATAAATACCCTCCTGAAGCGACGCATATACTCGCTTGTTTCAGCCATTGACAAAACTTTGGATTCGACCTTGCTCCATTGATCAAACGTATAGACAAAAAGGGCATTATCCAGCCTGGTAACCACTACTCCATCGCCGCCTCCTGCTTTTATAGCGTCACGGAATCTGGCCGGAATTATTATACGTCCCTTTGGATCAATTGTATGAAAGGAGCTTCCTCTGAACATAAATCACCATTGATACCCACTTTTTTCCACTATATCTTTCTAAAACTATATTATTCAACGAATGTCAAGAAATAAATATACGAAATTAATTTATTTTTTATAATAATTCATAAAAGTTAAATGCGTCAAGCTAAATTAATTTTTATGTGGGGTTTTGTGGGGTTCTTAATTGGCAAGGGTCAACTCGTATTTTTTACACGGCAGGCTTGCCTAATGCCTTGTGTTTACCGGCTTGGAAGGCAAAATTGCTCGAAGTCGTTCGCAAAAGATTTTTTACTCGACCTGCACAAATCTCTTTGCGCAAGGGGAATTTTCAGATACATGCTTTCAGGTACAAAAGGATTTGCATTCAAACAAACTATAACCTATAGTCAAATCACACTTCTTTTTACATATTCCCTCCCAAAGAGCCATTAGAAGGAATAGAGGTAGATATAAGGATTGCGAAGGTTTTGAATTCATGTTCGAAAAAATCCTTTCCAGTATAGACGTATCTCTCAAAAAACATGACATTCCCTACATGATTATCGGGGGACAGGCCGTATTACTTTACGGAGAACCCCGCCTTACCAGAAATATTGACATTACCCTTAAACCTCTTCCCAAAGATCTGAAATCATTTGTCAGGCAAACCATGGTGCTGCCGGCCCTGGACGAAACTACTGGGATAAGAGTAGATTTCATTTTCTCATTTACCCCCTATGAAACAGAAGCAATAAATCGTTCAAAAAAAATAAAAATATTGAATCAGGAAGTCAATTTTGCCTCTCCTGAAGATCTAATAATCCATAAAATCTTCGCAGGCAGACCACGAGATATCGAGGATGTGAGAACCGTTCTCCTGAAAAATCCTGATATTGATGTTCGGTATGTACGAAAATGGCTTAAGGAATTTGATCTGTTTTCTGAGAAAAAAGAATTTCTCAAAACTTTTGAGGAAGTAATAAAAGAAATATAAATTTCTTCTTTCGCAAAAATAGTGGTCAAGGGGAATTATAGTGCAACTGGTAATAAACAGCGCCGGCACATATATTACACAAAAGGATGGTCTTTTCAGGCTTAAAAATAAAAACAAACGTTTTGATATTTCACCCCTGAAAATAGAATCAATCGTTATTTCCAACCAGGCCATGATTACCACCCAGGCAATAACAACAGCCATGGAGAATAATATAGATATTGTTTTTCTGAATGGATATGGCGACCCAATCGGTCGAATATGGTTTGCCAAAATGGGAAGCACGGCGCTTATCCGCAGAAAGCAACTGGAAATCGCGGAAGATAAAAAAGGGCTCGAACTTGTCACAGATTTG
>VMSQ01000003.1 GCA_013792055.1 Desulfobacteraceae bacterium | reverse complement strand
GCACAATCCCTGATTTCAGGGCATGAACGCTGAGAAGGGGAGGGAGATTAGCATAGTCTCCTTCCCCTTTTTGATATACAGAGGCAGCAAAGGTCTCTCAGACAGGTGCAGACACGCACAGGCAGAAAAATCTGTGAAACCTGCCCGCTTGTGCCTCGCAGTGGCAGGCGGGTCTGCGGATTAAATTGCATCCTTGCCTCTTTCTCCGGTACGAACCCTTACCGCTTCTTCAACAGAAAGCATAAAAATCTTTCCATCGCCTATTTTCCCAGTGTTTGAAGCCTGTGCAATTGTTTCAACAACATGATCCGCCAACTCAGAATCAACAACTATTTCAATCTTGATTTTTGGGATAAAGTCCACCACATATTCGGCTCCCCGGTAGATTTCCTTGTGACCCTTTTGGCGTCCGTACCCTTTAACCTCTGATATTGTCATTCCCTGGATACCTATCTCATTTAATGCTTCCTTTACATCATCCAGCTTGAAGGGCTTGATGATCGCCTCAATCTTCTTTAAACTCATTATGGTTTCTCCTTATTATTGGTCGAGCGGGAAATTACTGGTGCCCGGCAGTACATCTGCAATTGCCTTTTTTATTGCAAGCACTCGGTTAGGTGAATCAACCTTTTGACCATCAAAATCTCTGACGTAAAAAATATCTATAACCTGATCAATTTTAGTAGCTATTTTTGAAACCCATACATCTAAACCGCTCCTGAAAAGCGCATCAGTTATGCTGAAAAGCAACCCTGGAAAGTCGTAGGCAAAAACTTCAATGATTGTAAAAAAACTGGAGCTTTTATTGTCTACAACTATACGGTTGGGTCTTTGTGTTGCGCGGGGTCTGAATGTTCGATACGCTAACATTTTTTCCTTTAGAGCTTCTGCAAGATTCAACTCGCCAGATAGAGCAGATTTAAGGTTATCTTCTGCTTTAGCCCATCGCTCGGTTTCAAAAATCTGATCAAGAGGTGGTTTAACTTTAAAAATATCAAGGGCTATATTATTTTGCCATGTATATGCCTGAGTATCCAGAATATCAATGCTGTTCAAGGTAAATACTCCTGATATCTTTGAAAAGAGCCCGGGACGATCTATTGCACAAATCGTTACAATCCTTGTGTTAGAATCTGAAGTCCGGGTTACTTTCCAGACAAAATCAGCGTTCCCAAGTCTTTTGTAAAGCCCGATATGTTCCAATATATCGTATGCCGAAGTGTACAGAAGATATCTCGGCGACATTACATTAAAAAGCTGCTCTAATTCCTGCTTTGCCTGCAGCGAAGATTCAGATAATAAAAGTTCCTCTTTTTTCTTATTAACCGTTTCGACAGCTTCTCCTGTTGCCAGCTCCCCTTTTTCCAATATGCTCAGCACTTTAAGGAAAAGGTTTTTAAAAAGAGCTGAGGTCCAGTCATTCCAAGCCTTTGGACCGGTAGAAATTGAATCCGAGACGGTCAAAAGGTAAAGCATTATTAAGCGTTCTACGCCTTTTATCTTTCTGGCACAGGTAATAGCTGTCCCCTCATCATTTAGATCTCGCCTAGACGCAGTCTTGATGATAAGTAAATGTTCATTTATTAAAAATGTTATGGTTTCTATATCGCTTTTTTTGAAGCTTCTTTTTTTAAGTATATCATTAACGATTTTCGCTCCCCTCTTTGAATGTCCGCCAGTCGGTTCTCCTTTTCCAATATCATGTAAAAGAGCTGCCCAAAGCAGTAATCTTTTATTGGAAAGCTCTTTATAAAGATCCCCATATAATTGATCTCCGGTTTTATCTTCAGGTGTGCCGAATTTTTTTATTGTCTGTACTGTGAGTAATGAATGTCTGGCAACAGGATATAGATGGTACTCGTCGAATTGAATCCGATTAACAATGGTTTTAAATTCAGGTATAAACTGCACTAAAAATCCTGTACTTAACATATCGTTTAAAACATCAATTGTTACGGGTGGAGCAAATAAAATCCTT
The DNA here is from genome assembly GCA_013792055.1 of Desulfobacteraceae bacterium. Lineage (GTDB taxonomy): Bacteria > Desulfobacterota > Desulfobacteria > Desulfobacterales > ETH-SRB1 > B13-G4. The sequence goes on along the minus strand of VMSQ01000003.1, from coordinate 5,123 downwards.
TCAAAAGATTTTAAAGCAAATGATGAGTTTCTGAAATCATCATCAATTAAATAAATAAATTCTTTTAACAGCCGTTTTGCTTCAGAACTTAATGGTACTTTCAGGCGAGCACTTTCTTCAAATATTTTTATCAATAAATCCGGAGAATCCAGTATAGCTTCAGGAGAAATAAAGCAAAGCATATCTCTGGCAACTTCAAGACCATATATTTTGGTTTGCGCGTTGATTTTTTTCGACCACTGTATTTTTTTCGTATATGTCTGTTCACCAATAAACATTAAGTATTGCTGTTTTACAAATTCCATCTGGCCGTGCAGCTTTTCTAAAAATATTTCTACTTGCTGGAACCTGTTTTGTTTTCTTAGGTTAAGGGTATTAGATAGTCTGACCTGATATTCGAAATAGAGTTGATCACATTTTCTCCCGGCTATATAATGTAACCGGTTTCTAACATCCCATATAAAAGAAAGAGCTTCTGATAAAATTTTAAACTCATCGTACGAGAGCAAACCATAATACTCGAGATCTCTTGGCTGTTTAATGTTATATTTAATCCGGGCAACCCACAGCATTGTGTGGTAATCTCTCAATCCACCCTGCCCTTCCTTGATATTTGGTTCAAGCAAATATGTAGAGTCCCCAAAACGATCATGACGCTTAACATTGCTTTCTATAACCCATTTTATGATTTTGTCGAGCCGGCTGTCTATTACCTTTTCCCTGATTTGTCTCATTAACTCTGAATATAAAACAGACCTTCCACATATAAAACGGGCATCCAAAACCGAAGTCAATACCTCCAGGTCTTCCCCTGAAAGGCTTACACATTCCTTAATCGATCGTGTGGCGTGTCCGACATCAAGACCGATATCCCATAGCGGGTAAATAATCTCCTGGATAAGATCCTCGGTTTTATCCGGAACATTTTTTTCAAAAAGAAAAAGAAGATCTACATCCGAGTGAATGCACTGTTCTTCCCTTCCATAGCCCCCCAGAGCGATTATGGCATAGGGATTCTTAGCGATATTTATTTTAGAAGCAACAATACTGCTTTCGAATTTTTCCAGGAAATAATCGTTTAAAATCCGGCTATGGTGCTCCATAAAACTTCGTTCTTTCCCGCTAAGGAAATCTGAGATCAGCTTATTCTTCCTTTTCTTTAACTTCTCAGAAGGGCTTTCATGACCGCTATTTATGGTTTTTGACTCTGACAAGTTTGCATCACCTTTTATGTTGGTCATTAGTGGAAACAAAATTGAATATTGTCGATTGAATATTGAATATTTGTGGAATCGCATATGGATTGAATATTGTATATTGTATATTGAATATTTGTGGAATCGCTTCGCTCTGTTTTTTAAAAAAATTGACAAAATTCCTTCAATATTCAATTTTCAATATACAATCTTCAATTCTTTTGGTCTTCAATCTTCAATTCTTTTGGTCATTCTCAAGAAAAGCTTTCCAGATTTTCTTAACTTTTTCACGTAAATCAATAAATTCAGTATCAGGTACTTTAGCGGGTTTTTCCTGAAGGCTGAGCCTGTGAGCAGATGCTCTATATTCCAGATAGCTCTTCTTAAGGAAACGCGCAGTAGGATTGTCCAAAATTTTTGTCGCAATCAATGTTTCCAAAAGGCGCACAATGTCTGTCCATCCGGCAAGTTCATTATATTCACTGGATTTCAAAAGTACAAGATACTGAACTATAAACTCAATATCAACCATACCTCCTTCGTCCTGCTTGAGATCAAAAAACCCTGGCTCCGGACTCAATAGCTCCTTGCGCATACGTTCCCGCATATCCCTGACCTCCTGCTGAAGCTTGGTTTTGCTGCGCGGAAGAGTAAGCACCTCCTTTCGTATCTGTCCAAAATAATTTGACAGGTTAATATCCCCGCTCACAGGTCTTGCCTTAACGAGGGCCTGATGTTCCCATGTCCAGGCTTTTTCAACCTGATATTCTTTAAATGTTTCAATGTGGCAAACCAGCGGTCCGGAACTTCCGCTTGGGCGCAGCCTCATATCTGTTTCATACAGGCTCCCTGCAGAAGTATGCGCAGTCAGAATATGGATGACTCTTTGCCCGAGACGGGCAAAAAATTGAGAGTTATCTATTGGACGTATTTCGCCCTTTGTTTGCCCCTTAGTCCCTGCATGAAGAAAAACCAAATCAAGATCCCCGCCATAACCGAGTTCAATCCCGCCCAGCTTACCATAGGCTATAACAACAAAACCCCTTTCGCCTGTTTTTCCGTCCAGAAGGCAGGTCGGCTTTCCATGTTTTTTAATTAAATGATTCCAGGAAAGTTCAAGAACTTCATTAATTACAGTCTCTGCAATTTCAGTAAGATGATCACTGACCCTCATAAGGGGAAGAGCATTTGTAACATCCGCTGCTGCAACACGCAACACATTGATCTGTTTAAAAATACACAATTCTTCAATTTGATATTCAAGATCCTGCTCAGGTATATGGTTCAGCTTTTTTCTTATCTCATTCTCAATATCAGATTTTTTAGGTGGTACATATAGAGTACGCGCATCAAGCAATTCATCCAGGAGGACAGGATGAAGCGCCAGAAAAGAAACTATCCATGGACTTGCATTTGAAAGTTTAACCAGATGAACAAGGGCATTAGGATTCTCCAGGAGAAGAGCTATGTAACAGGTTCGCCTTTCTATTACTTTGATCAAATCGATTATACGGTTTAAAGTAAGATATGGCTGTTCGGATTTTCCGACCTCTTTCAATACAAGAGGAATAAGCTTGCCGAGCCGTTTTCGGCCTTCATCGCTCAATAACCGTGTTTCCTGATCATTACGAAGATTTTCCAACAGCCGCAATACTTCATTAGGCTCGTCAAATCCAGCGTCAAAAAGCACTTTATTGCTATGGTCATCTTTTGTCAGATCAAGCCATACAGCGTTCAATTCATTATCAATTTTCTCGCTTTTTGTCTCAAAATCTTTAGTGGCAAGCAGTTTATTAAAATGATAGTGAACACTTTCCATGTGTCTTTTAAGCTCTAAAGCAAAAAGCGCCCATTTAGCAAACCCCATGGATGCGGCGAGACGTGCTTTTTCAACAGGATCTGATGGAATCTTATGGGTCTGCTGATCAGAAAATTCCTGAAGCCGGTGCTCTGTATTTCGCAAAAACTTGTATGCCTCTGTAAGATCATTGCAAACATCCTGCGGAATGTACATTCTTTCAGCAAGGATCTTTAAAACATTCAGGATGCTACGCTCCTGAAGAACAGGTACTACTCCTCCACGTATAAGCTGAAATATCTGTCCGAAAAATTCTATTTCTCTTATACCTCCAAGACCAACCTTAACGTCCCCCTTCATTTCCTTATGACTTACTTCAAGAGATATTTTGTGCTTCATATCCCTTAAAGATTCATAAACTCCAAAATCGAGATATCTACGATAAATAAAAGGTTTAAGCCTGTCCAAAAGTCTTCTTCCGGCTTCTTTGTCACCGGCCGACACCCTTGCCTTGATCCAGGCATAACGTTCCCATTCCCGACCCTGTCTCTGATAATAAGCTTCCATGTTATCAAAACTCATAACCAAAGGCCCACTTTCGCCAAAAGGCCGAAGCCTCATATCAACACGAAAAACAAGTCCATCTGGAGTAGTTGTGCCAATTACATTTAAAAGACGTCTGCAAAGCAGCATAAAGAATTCTTCATTGCTGATCGATTCTGTTTTACCTCTTGTCCTCCCGGCCTCAGAATATGCAAAGATCAAATCAATATCAGAAGAAAAGTTAAGCTCACATGCTCCTAATTTACCCATACCAAAAATCACAAGATATTTTCGAGAACCATCAGCTCCCGTAGGATTGCCGTATTCAGAACAGAGAGCTTTATAAAGAACTGAAAGCGCCTCTTCTAAACATGCATCTGCAAAGCTTGAAAGATCTGCCATGGTTTCTGAAAGATCTGCCCAGCCGGCAAGATCCCGCCAGGCGATCCTAAGTTGCTCACGAAGTCTAAAACGACGCAGTATACTGGAAATATTATTATTTTCATCTGCCTCAGAGAGAAACATTTTAAGCTTGTTATTATATTCATCCTTGACATACCGTCTTTTAATATCACCGCTTATAACGAGATCGGCCAGCACTTGTGGATTACGTATACAGCTTCTGGCAACAAAATCACTGAAAGAAAAAATCTGCTTTATAACAGCAAAGACTTCAGGATAATCCTTTATTCTGATTCTTGCATTGTCCGATGCAGCTATAAAGGCATCCAGCTTATTTTTTGCCTCTTTTGCAAGTTCTTCTGGGATATCGTGTACCGGTTTCATTTCAAATATTAAATAGTGGCTTTGTATCAGGTGAACAGGCTGAATGAGGAAGGCTGTCATGGAGCCTTCAGTTTTCAGCCTATCAACCTGAGTAGTTACAATATTTTTATATAACAGGAAATTATATGAGTTTAAAGTGTAAATTCATACACATCCGAACTACCCGGTTTAGCTTGACGAATTTAGCTCTTTTTAAATACTATATTGTATTTTGACAAAAATGTATTATTTTAAAAAACAAGCTTACTTTACATTTTTTTAAAGCCATTCAAAGATTCAAGCTGGAGAATTTTTCCCAAATGTGTGCCATTAAACGAATAGAAGATGTTACCTTGCTTTATGAAATAAGCAAGACGCTAAATGAACACCTGGAGCTTAAAAAATCTTTATACAAGGTCTTAGATATTCTGTCCAACTCAATGGACATGATCCGTGGAACCATTACTATTCTTAATCCTATGCGTAATGAGATAAATATAGAGGTTGCTCATGGCCTTTCAATGGCCGCCATGCAAAGTGGAAAATACAAATTGGGCGAGGGCATCACAGGCAGGGTAATTGAAACCGGCGAAGCAATAGCAATCCCCAGAATAAGCGATGAACCCCTCTTTCTAAACCGTACTGCTTCTAGAAGGTCAAAAGATGATAACGAACTTTCATTCATATGTGTACCAGTAACAAGGGGAAATCAAATTATAGGAGCTATAAGCGTCGACAAGGTTTATGACGAAAACTATTCTTTAGAAGAAGGTAAAAAACTCATTTCTGTGATAGCAACAATGATTGCAAGGCATGTCATT
>VMSQ01000036.1 GCA_013792055.1 Desulfobacteraceae bacterium | reverse complement strand
AATATTTCATAAGCGAAGCGAAATCTCTAAATCAAGTGCAAAGGAACCTACAAAGGAGCATAAGGTTGGGGAATAAGAAATTACGCCACATAATGGGTCTCTCAGGAGGCAAAGACAGCACTGCATTGGCTCTGTATCTAAAAGACAGAGTGCCTGATATCGAATATTTCTTTTGTGACACACATATGGAATTGCCTGAAACATATGCTTACCTAAAAAAACTTGAAATATTGCTCGGCAAGAAAATAAAAATACTTGAAGCCAAGAGAGGTTTCGATCATTGGCTAGCAGTAAAAAGGGGGTTTCTGCCTTCTCCTCAAATAAGATGGTGCACAGAGCAGTTGAAACTAATCCCTATCGAAAGATTCGTTGGCAATGACGAGGCCATTAGTTTCATTGCATTGAGAGCGGATGAGGATCGCGCTGGCTATATTTCCACAAAACCAAATATCAAACCTGTATTTCCTTTCATAAAAGAAGGTCTTGTAAAAAGAGACATATTCAGGATCATCGAAGAGAGCGGAATTGGGATGCCTGAATATTACAACTGGCGTTCAAGATCGGGTTGCTACTTCTGTTTTTTTCAGCGAAAGATTGAATGGGTGAGACTGTCTGAAATTCACCCTGATCTTTTTGAAAAATCAGTCAGATACGAAGAAGAACACGATGATGGGCGGAAATATTTCTGGAATCAGCGGGAATCCTTGCTGGAGTTAGTAGCTCGAAAAGAGCAGATCATTGCAGACCATAAAAAGATGATGCACCAGAAAAAGAGGTGTCTCCCAAACAGGCCTCTTATAGAGGTCCTCGATTCTGTCCTTGATGATAAACATGAAGATTTCTGTTTTGTCTGTAACCTGTAAAATATTTAATGGAGATTTGAATTGAGTAAGACCAAAGAAGACACACATTTCTATCTCAATTACCAGGTACTGCAAGCGTTGTTTTTCCCGGTGTGCCTACTGATGTTCTAATTAGCAGAACATCGACTGTGTGCATGAGTGTTAGGTCTGTATGCACCTCAGGCGCGGTTGCGCCATCACATATCTTTGGGGTATTGCGGGACGAGGCATACTCGACAGTCCGGCTTTCTCTTGGTCGCTATAATACTGCAGATGAGGTTTGCATGGGCGCGCAAGCAATTTCGGAGACTGTTCGAGATGTTATAAGTGTCAGTGAAGATTAGGATGACAACTTATAGGCGTTGAAGGAGAAGAGGTTATGAGTAGCCTTTCTGATATTCTAGAAGAACTTTACTCGCTCAGTAGGCCTGGTAAAGGCTTTAAGCCACATAAGTATTTACTTCTGCTTTCAGTCTTGAATCTACTACGAAGTGGGAAAGTCTCGGACAAGCGAATCTACTTCAATGCCATGCTAAGAGCAGAATTCAGCACCTTTCTAAGGAAATTCGGCGAGGAAGATGACCGGGACCGCCCCCACAACCCATTCTTCCACCTTGCCAGCAGCTCATTTTGGAATCTCATTCCTTTTCCTGGCCGTGAGGCTGACTTGGACAAGGCAAGTACTGTAGGTGGCGCTAGCGAACTCGCCGAGTTGGTACAGTATGCAGAGCTAAGTGAGCCATTTTTAAATGCGCTAAAAGACGAGACTTCTTGCCCGGTCATTGAATCAAGAATCTTAAAGTGCATTCTTGCCGGCCGTGAATCTCGCAGGGATGCGCATTTACAGGAGAGTCAGAAACAAGGCACCCAAGTCCTCCAGCGCCTGTCTTTTTCAGACAAACCCATTGAAACGAGCAATCAGTTCGTGGGCTACCTAAATTCCCTGCAGCGGCTAAACGCCAGCAATGATAACGCCTTTGCCGAGTCCCAAGCCTGTAACCCATTCTTTGCCTACCTTCATGTTCCGCATCCTTTGGCACAAGCCATTCTTGCCGAGCTGCGGAAGCTGGAAGGGCGACATGTTATCCTCACTGGCCACGCAGGGGACGGTAAATCTACGATTGCCTTGGAGATATACAAGCAGCTATCGGGCATTTCAAATGAGCAGTCCCTGCCACAACCGTTGCGTCCAAGGGAGGATTTGCCCGGAACCGGGATCACCATAATGAAGGACTTAAGCGAGCGCCGCCGAGAAGAAGACCCGGCCTTGGTTCAGGAGCTGCTGGGAGACGAGCGCCGGTTTCTGCTTGTATCAAACACCGGCACGCTGCTCGACATGCTGCGCGGTCAGGCGGCAACCTTCGGTATGTCCAGAGTGAAAATCGAGAGTGAACTGCTGAACTCCATAGGCACCGAGCGCGGCGAGGCTGAACTGGCGCTGGGCGGAACTCGGTTTTGGGTTGTCAACTTGGCGAGAATGGACAACCTGGAGTTCGCGCGGCAAATTTTCGCGCGAATGGTCGCACCGGAGCACTGGGCGTTTTGCAAAGAACTTCCCTGCCGCGTCAACTGCCCCATCTGTTTGAATGTCGATTTAATCAATCACAGACAGAGCATCGTCTTCAATCGGATTTTTCTCGCGTACCGGCGCATGTACGAATACGGCACCCGGTTGACATTACGCCAGATTACCGAGCATCTCGCGTATCTGGTGACCTCCGGGCTTGAGGAGAGTGACATTGCTGAGATGCGGGAGAAGCACCAATCTCCACTTAAAGCGGAATTCATGTTCTTCAACCGCTTCTTCGGGGACAATGGCAAGGAGGGGCATCCGGGAGCACTGCAGATGCGGGCGGTCTCGGAAATCAGCAAGCAAGGTTTTGGAGAAAGGCCATGCCCAAGATGGGAACGGAAGCTTTGGCTCAAGTTGAGGGACCGGTATTTCCGCTTGGGTGTAGATGATTGCGACGCGGAGTTCGATCTGCTTCGGGAACACGGGTCAGGACCGGGCAATGACAACAAACCCGGTTTAAGTCCCGACCAAGCGCGAGAACAGGTCCGCCGTATGCTTTACTTCCTCTACGATTTCCCGAAGGGGGAGGTATCGTACTTGATTCAGTTCCTCAACTCTTCAACCATCCTGTGCTGGCAGGAATGGCAGAGCCCGGGTGCACGCCTGGAAATGACGGAAAGGAACGTGCTTGAGCGTCGCATATTTCATGTCTTACAGGAGCACTTTACCGGTGTCCGTCTGCCTGAGGGCGTGACTGAGCATGACCGCCGGCTCTACATTACCCTGAGCCGCGGCAAGACTAAAATTCGGCAAAGCGCACAGGTAGTACTGGCGCAGATCGATTGGAGCAATGAAACAGCACTTGAATTAACACGGAGTCAGAACGCTGCCGGGGGAGGCCGTACCGATTTGGAACTTAAAGGGCGCGGCCGCATTAATGGTGCAAACCTTTTATTGACGCTGCCATTTCTGGACTATGTGGTCATGCGGCATTATGGCGAAGTAGGTGAAATTCTACAGCCCGCTTATGTGGAAAGGCTGGAACGCTTCAAAACGCAAGTGCTACAACGCGCCAAGGAGACCCGCTCCGACGTCATGCTGGTTCGCCTGAAAACCGACCATACGTTCAGACGGCAACAATACACGATCCTTGACGGGATACTGGAGGTAAATGATGTCTTGTGAATCATTTCCAATCGGCATAGCCTATGATGAAAATCCCGACAATCCGGCCATCCAAATGTTTGGAAATCGACTGTTCAAGGATCAGTCCCCGACGGAACTGCTGGTCGAATTCCTATTGTTGATGGCCTCCTCCAAACGGATTACTAACGGAGGCGTGCCGTTTTCCACTCCACTGCCAGACGTAGAGACCCTTACAGGATGGCCGGACATGGGGACACTTCAATATGCCCCGAAGGCGCGGCTCAACCTGAAACTCTTCGCTTTCATGGGGGCATCACGGCTGGATTCGCGTCACGAAACGCACCGGCAACATTACAAGGAATTGTTGGAGCGGCTGCAGACCAACATTAGGGTGATGGAAGGCGGCGCTGAGAACGATGTACTGCGGACACTGGAAAATCTATTCCTTGGTTTCCAAGGGGCAGGATCCGGCCGCACGTGGTGTGCTCAAAGCTTCCTGCCCGTTTGTCCTGGTATCATAGCCGGAGAAACCATTTGGAATGAGACAGCCGCTCGACGGAATCCTCCTGCAGATTGGGATGATGCGATTGGGAACCTCCAAGTCTATTTCACGATGAACAAGCATCGTTTTCTCGGACGCGGGGGCGAGGTGTGGTACCTGCAATTATGCAATGCCCTGCGTCAGAAGCCGGAATCGGTGGTGGAGTGGGTAAGAGAAAGCGGGGTTGAGATCGAACCGCGGGAACAAGACCCAGCGTGGCTGCATGCGGCATTGCAGCGCGAACTGGGGCGATTGCTGACCCATTGTCCGCAGACGGTGACTGACATCGCCGAGTTCATTGACTCAGGCGTTGAGCGTGATACACCGAAAGCAACAGACATGCGAGATCACACACCGCGTTTTGTTGATGCCGGTTGGTGTCCAGCGGACAGTTGGCAGGAAGGCTATCTATTTGCTGTTGACCTGCTGCGCCTGTGCATGGCTAATTTGGATGTCATCGAACGGCTGGAATTGCTCGAAATTGCCTGTGCCATGCAGGTGTTGCGCAGTCTATCGGTGCAAAGCGTCCGTCATTGCCCGCCTGAACGCACAGTCTCATGGCCCGGCTACCGCCTGGCAGTATCTGCTCCGGATGAAAAGCGGTTGCCGGTCAAACGTATCTCCCAGCACACGGCCAAGGCTACAGAGAAGTTGGTCTACCGCGCCATCCGTTGCGATAAGGTAGAACTGCCTTCCAATGTAGATGATAGAAATAAGATACTGAAGAATGCCGATACGAGTTATGGCGGTAAGCTGTTCGTTAGCACGGCAAAACGTATTGGCTTGTTGGTGCCGCGACGCGGGCCCGGAGCGCGGTTCACCCTGAACGAACAATTGCTGCGCTTACTGGTAGTGACTACCGTTCCGGTCGGCGGCCGGCTTACCTATGACAGCTTCAAGGAACTTGTGGAGGCGAGACACGGGCTGGTGTTTGACGCTGATGGTTTTGCCCGTGCCAGCACTTGGGCGGACGGTGTGGGTGATGTCCATCTTGGAAGCCACTGTGATGCGTGGTTTCAAGAGATGCTGAAGGCCGCGGGCCTGCTGATAGAACTCTCAGATTCGTGTGCTTTGGTCGAAAATCCGGCAACGAATGGGAATTCAGAATGACTAGGAGCGCTAAATCATGAGCTATTTTACGGACTCCGCGTGGAAGTCGCTCGACAAGAAGGTAAGAAAGATCAAGCTGCAATGGGACGGTGTAGCTGGCAGGAGATTGTTGGTAATGGTACCTGCGTTGTCGGAAAGCGCTACGCTGGACTTGGCGGAAACGGTAGCCAGCAGATGTACTGCCGATAAGACGGTAGATCTGACTTTGAAAATCGCTCAAGTAGTGACGAATGACTGGTCTTCATCAGGTTTGGCCAAGGCAAGAGCCCAGGACTGGCTGGACGACCGAGGCAACCTGACCTACTACCGCAGCAATCTACCCGCAGTTCCAGGGAAAGTCAGCTTGCTTGTGCTTTGTGGCGCTGACCGCGTGACAGATGCCGGCAGCCTGGAGGATTTCTACCGGTGTGACCTGGAAACGGTCTGGCAGGTTGAAATGAGGAGTAGTTTCCAATCCTGGACATGGGCCAAATTGCAAAGCATTGGCATTGCTTATGACCAACCCTCCGAATTGAGAGAATTCGATCGTTTGATGAAGCCGCTGTTGGAGCAGGGCCGTGCGGATCTCTTGCAGATCAGCGCATGGTTGGATGCCCTGGATTTAAACGCAGCGGGCACGGTCCGTAAAGCGCAGCATATCATGCTTGGCCAATATGAGTCTTTTCAACTTCCAAAGTTCACCAGGTTCCCACTGGGACGGAAACGGGTCACGTTGGGCCCATACATCGAAAAAGCCCATGCTTTCTTTACATATACCTTGTTCCTCGACAAGAAGGAACGGGATAAAGCGGCGAAAGCAATCAGGCAGATAAGGCAGAGCATTGACCTGGGGGAAGATACAGGACTGCCAATAGACGATGATGATGTGCGCGGCCCGTATGAGACGGGGGAAGCTTTCCTGGAAGGGTTGAACAACTACATACAGACAGAAGACCATGACGACCGAGAAAGATTGCGGCAGTGCGACTTTGTAACGATAATAGATAAGATATTGAAGTTTCGAAGAAAGGTGGAAAAACCGGAACGAGAGAGTTTGCGTAAGCTCTCGGGAAGCCCGGTGGAGATGGTATTGCACGCTTTTTGGCAGACGTTCCGGGATTTCAAGCGCGACAAACGATTTAACAATGCAGAGCTGCAACGCGTTGAGATCGCGTGTGACCAATTTAAACACGATTACGAAAATACTGCGGACAGAACCGACGCAGCAATTGATCGCACCGATCTGGCGCGGCAGTACTTGATGCGCCTGCTGGGAGGCGTGGATGAATTAGTCGCAGCGCGTGTGGAGGTGTCAGGCGCTGACGGGCAAATCGTGCCCGTTGCTTGCAGACTCGCTGACGAAGAAGTTGCATGCCGCTATAGCAAGACTGCGGAACCACGACTGGAGTTCTCCGTTTACTTCTTGCACGAGGCTGGTGGTAAACCGTACCGCCGCAAATTCGCGTGGCGATTGCCGGAAATCCAGACATATCGCATAGCGGAAGCCTTGCTCCACTGGGCCAAGGATGCACTGGAGGAAGATCAAGGAGTGTGGAAATTACCTGTATTCCACCTTCCATACTATGAAGAGCTTCTGCGCGCTACTGACGATGAAGAGACTCGCCGCGTCATGCTGCATTGCATTCGCGACGCGCATCCGGACGATGCCAAGTGGACCAACCTGTTGGGGCGGGAATGGTTGGCAAGTGGTGATGTTTTGCTCCCCCACCTGAAACGATTGGCGGACAGGTACGCTCGTTTCGTTTTTGCAGCCTACATAAGTGGTCTGCATGCTGCGCTTTTCGGTGAGGAATGGACACAGTTGCGGCAGGCCTATACTGCTGCATGTGAATCAGTGGTCCAGGACGGTGCTACGGCGGAATCACAGATGTTGGCGATGTTGATGCGTACCTTTTTAGTGGTACAACGACGCAGCGCGGAATTCGGTGTGGCTTGGGGAACGGAACCTTTTGAACGTTCCGGGGTAGCGACGGTATTGCACCCAGCCGTCTTGGAAATGCTAGAGGCTAAGATTATTTTTCTGTTCTCTTGCTTTAATGCTGCCGTTGCTTCGGAACAGCAACGAGATGACCGGCGCAAGGCGTTCGCCGAGAAGATCTGGAATGGCTACATCGACCTCGCATCTATTCAATCACCGATCGCCGGTTTGCTTTACAACGAAGACCTGAACTTGGATACCAACATTCGGGGTCAGGAATTGATTCATCGAATTGGTTCTCCTGAGCAAAGCGAAGCAACGCTTTCTACCCGCCTCCTTTTACGTTACGACAGCGTCAACGAGGAAGAAGAGGTAACGGACACCGAAATGTTCCGCGAGAGTCGGGAGTCAAAGCTGCTCTTTCGCCTGATGACGGATTATTTCCGGCTGCATCCGCACGCCCGAGACGGTTTGACGCTGGCGGTTTACCGCAACCAGGATATACAAACGGTCATTGCCGCTGTTCACCAGTATCTGAACAAACTCGCTGATGAGAAGGACCGGCGCTATTACGTCCTATCGCCGGAGCGTCGAAAGCCCTACGCCATCGGTGTGACTATCTTTACCGAATCGGGCGACGACGTGGATGTAGCACGTTGGATCGAGCAATGGCGCGAAAGATGGGAGGCTGCGGAAACAGAGAGCAAGTTTCAGGCTTACCGTCGCTGCCGTTTTTCGGTAGCTCATCGGATTGTTCAGACCGTGCAACTTTCGTCCTTTCAAAGGCTTATCAACGACAGTCTAGAGGCTGACATCGTGGTGCTATACGATTTCATCGGTGCAGGCCAAGGTGGCAACAGGTTTGCGGAGGTCACCCCTTTCGATATTACCACAAGGACGTTAAAATTCCCGATTTTGGAAAAGTCCTGTTGTGCGGTGCGCCATCCTACAGACAGTTACAAGCGCTCACGGGTGATGAGCAATCTACAGTTCAACATAGGCATGCTGCTCACCCAAATCATGCATAGACTCAAGAATCAAGGAGTACAGCCAGGCAGGGAATTCGTTGTTCTTGGCATAGGAGATTTCGCGCCTTGGCGGGGGGTCATCGATGCCATGCATGCCAAGGCCGAATGGGTGATTTGCATTGATCCAAATATGGACGATCGCTTGATTAAGATTCCGGCCGGGGGAAATAGGCGCGAACGCGAAATCATCGGATTCGGATCCGGGGTAGGTTCCCATGGCGAGGCCAATTATACGATTTCAACCGAGCAGTTCTCGCTTGCCGACATTCACGTGCGCCTGGCCGCATCCATTCAAGAGGTGTATGCAGCATGTAACTGGAGCGGCGATGACTGCCAGGCGGTGGCCAAGAGCGTGCTGCACGAAGCTCGTGAGCTTTCGGGGCTGTCCCTTGTGCGTGCAACCGGAGTCGGCCACTACATTCGTGATTTCATGGCCTACTCGTTGACCCGCAAGATATTGCGCGAAAAACGCAAGGTGCTGTGCGACAATTTGGTTTCGCTGGACGCATATCGGCACTGGTTCGACTTGGCGGACAACGAGAGCCGCCCTGATCTGATGTGGCTGACAGCATGGTTAGATGAAAACAAGCGCGTTTGTATAAGTATCCGATTAATTGAATGCAAACTGGCTCAGCAGTCGGAAGAACACTTGATCAAAGCCCGAGCCCAAATCAACAACGGTCTGCGCGTGCTAGTCCCGGCCTTTGTCCCGCGCAACAAGAGTGATGGGGCATTAGGGGAAGACAGCCGACCTGATCAACGCTACTGGTGGCTACAGCTCCATAGGTTAATCGCCAGTAAAGCCGAAATTGAAAATATCGAACAATCTGAGGTTCTTTCGGCTCTGGAGCAACTGGCCGATGGCAATTATGAGATCGAATGGGGCGCTGCAGTATTCGCATTTTGGAGCGACAGTAACGCAGCGCTCCCCACGCGCATCGGGAGTTGGACGGTAGGCGAAGCGGACGAGTTGAAAACTGACATCTACGTCATGGGTAACGAATTCGTGCGCAGGCTGGCATTGGACGGTACGGGGTTCCCAGTGACCTGGCCAGAGTGGGAAAACCTCGCTTCCGCAGGGCCTGGTAATGTCTGTGATGGCCTCGAAGATATTGAATTGCCTCCCGGAGATGATGACGATGAAGACTCACCGTTGTGGGCCGATCAAGATGACGGCGAGGAAAGCGAAGATGTGGAACCTACTGAGGCAAGTCTAGACCAAGAGGAACCGCAAATTCAAAGGCAACGAACCGAGGCCTCACATGTAAAACTATATTCTGAATCCCAGACTGCTGCTACGGGTCTGATTCCTGAGGAGACGCCAGGTAATGAACCAAGCGCTTTGCCTCCTATCATCACGGAGGCTAAAAAAGGCCTCGTAGTAGAGCCCCAGCCGTTTCCCAATCGCATCCTGTTGGGGAGGACGCTCAGCGGGGGCAAACCGGTCTACTGGGAGTTTGGGCACCCAGAGCTTGCAAACCGCCATATGCTGGTTTTTGGAACCTCCGGCATGGGAAAGACTTATGCTATTCAATGCCTGTTGAGCGAGCTTGGGCGTGTTGGACAAAACTCCCTGATCATCGACTATACAGATGGTTTTATTCCAAGTAAGCTGGAAAAAGCGACCGCGACATGTTTAAAGCCGACGCAACACTTCATCCAGCGAGCGCCATTGCCGATTCGGCCATTCAAAGCACAGATCAGCCATGAAGCCGGAATGGAATTTCGGGATAGCCCCATAACAATCGGCAAGCGGGTAGCCTCAATATTCAAGAGCGTTTATGAGCTTGGCAATCAACAATTCCCCATTTTGATTGATGCTATCAGCGAGGGTGTCGAGCGGTTTGGCGACAACTTCAGCTTAGATAGACTCCTTGAGATCCTTCAGACCTACATCGAGGATGAAATTCATGGGACCGGCACAGTGCGGACGACAGTTAGCAAGTTGAAACCGTTCATCCAGAGCAATCCCTTCTCGGACGACGTGAATGGAATTGGCTGGCAAGAGCTTTTCAGCGATGCGGGTTGCCGCTGTCACGTGTTTCAGTTCTTTAAGGTCGACAAACATTCGGCACGCGCATTGATTGAGTTCGTCTTGTGGGATCTGTATGCCTTTGTCAGCAGCCATGGGAACGAGGACACACCTCGGGTAGTCGTGCTTGATGAAGTACAGAACCTCGATCTCGGTCCCGATGCTCCTGTCGCTAAATACCTTACGGAAGGTCGAAAACACGGGCTTGCCATGATCACAGCGACACAAACAGTGAAGGGAGTTGGTGGAGTCAATGATGCCCGGGTTAGTCGTTTTTTTCAGGCCGAACATAAGTTGTTTTTCAAACCGACCGAGAATGAAATGCGCGAACACGCTCAACTTCTACACAACGCCATCAGCAACGTCAGCATACAGGATTGGGCAACTCGACTAGCTTCCCTCCAAAAGGGTGAGTGCTGGTCCTTGGGCCGGAGCTTGAACGAAGCGACAGGGAGATTGGTCTTTCAAGCACAGCGCATCAGGATAACCTCGCTGGAGGAGCGAGGGTTCAATGCCTGAGGCAGCAGAACATAGTCGCCTGCCGCGGAACTTCCACAAGACGTTTAAGCCTGAGCGCCAGTACATCAACGCCATGTTGCGATATGCGGCTTCCGGCAAGGAGGGAGACTATCAGGCCATTGCCGCTGCTACGGGTATTCCGACGGGCACGTCAAGCGGTAAGGTTCCAGCCATCTTGGATTATTGCAGAGGGATGGGGCTGATACGATTGGCGGGACAGGACCGGTCTTCAATCAAGAAGCCGGATTTGACACCTTTTGGCCGGATCGTGCTGCTGGAAGATCCCTACCTGAAGGTCAGTGTCAGCCAGTGGATAGCACACTTAAACCTATGCGGTCCCCTCGCCGGAGCAGACGTGTGGTACCACACCTTCTTTGCCGGGACACAGGCTCTCGGGATGAATTTTACCAGGACAAAGCTTGAGACCCATTTAAGTGTCATTTATGGGGTCGAGAAAAGCGGTCTCATAGGGCCTCTGGTCGGGACATACGAGGAAGATGCCGCTTTTAAGATGTGTGGCGTGCTGTCCGTGATAGAGGGCATGATTGTGCGACGGCCAGCACCTATCGGAGTGGAGCATGGGCTTGCTTATGGCGCTTGGATACTTCAGTTGATGAGCGACCATTTTCCGAAACGGCGACAGGTGCCGATTACGGATCTCGATGCCACAGCCGGGTGGCGCACAATTCCGGGGTGGGATGTCTCCAGCCTGCAGAGGGCGCTGGAACTCGTTGAGCGCAAGGGAATGATTGAGGTTGACCGACATATGGAGCCTTGGCTTCTGATCCCGAAATCTGGGCCTGATGAGACTTGGGGGCGCATCTATGACGATATGCTATGAAAGGAGGCCATATGCCTCAACGGCTTAATGACATCGTTCGCTTCCGAGGCGATCGCTTATTCAATGGAGCGGTCAGTATAAGTTGGTTTGGCACGGATGAGGCAAAATCCAATGCGGCCAGTCAAGCATTCGTTTTCCATGGTCCGAAGTACCACGGGGTCCAGCAGGAAGATGTGGGCAGCGGACATGGGCATCGTCTCATGGATACAGCAACTCTCGCCTACGCTGTAGTTCGAAGATGCTATGGGTTGGAGGATCAGCCATTTACGCTGGCTATAGCCGGATATGGCACTGGCAAATCGCACTTGGGGCTAACGCTTGCGAGTCTACTCAGTGTGCCTGATGGAGAGAGCGCCCAGAACGTGCTTTCCGCCATAGAGACCGCAGATGCCGGAATAGGATGCGACATCCGGGTCTTGCTGCAGGAGGCACGACAGCCGTGTCTGGCTCTTACCCTAAACGGAATGCAGAGTTTTGACCTTACCGCCGAGATCACGAAGCAGATTGTGCGGACCCTCAAAGCCGACGGACATGACCCAAAGCCTTTGGATGATCTTCGGCCCAGATTTGGTCAGGCCGCGAGCCTAATCCGAATGTCGAATGAGGGAGTCGTAAGGGAACTTTTGGCGGCATGCGAAGCTACGAGTGTCAAGGATATTCTCACCGGCCTGGATCAACATGATGAACAAGCTTACGCGAAGGTACACGGTTTCTTTGCAGCACAAGGAATGCCTATTAGGGCGCTCAGTGGAGAATCCGTTCGGGATGTCATTGACGTCACGGTTCGCGAGTTTTGCGGTAAAGGAAAGCCCTATCGATGCCTTATAGTACTGTTTGACGAGTTTGGAAAATATACCGAGTTCGCAACGGTTCGTAGTCAGATCGCCGGCAGTGGGGTTCTGCAGGACTTGTTTGAGGCAATACAGGCGAACGCAAATAGCGCATGCTTCTTGGGATTTATCCAGTTTGAGCTGAACGCATACGTACAGCGCGTAGCCCCTGAGCACAAGAATGAGATTCTGAGGTACGTGACTCGTTACCAGTCAGCCAATCGGGTCTACCTGTCCATCAACCTGGAGACACTGATAGCGAGCCTTATCGAGAAGTATCAACATGAGCTTTTAGATAAGTGGTTTGACGGCGAGAGGGCGAAAGGCGATTCGGCAGTCATAATGGAGAACCTTGCCCGATGGTTTCCTCAGTCGAAGAACCACAGCCTTTGGGGCGATTCCGAACAGTTTCATGGTGTTATTCGCAAGGGGTGCTGGCCTCTGTCACCTTATTCTACGTGGTTCCTCTTCTATCTTGCTTCCGCTGGAAAGCACCTGCAGGAGCGATCTGCGCTTGCCTTGCTGGGCGATGTTTTTCAACGTTACGAAAAGGCGGAAGTGCCTGACGCTGGGAATTGGTCGCTATCGCCAGCCGACTTGTGGTCGGATGCTCTTCAACAGGAGCTCATCAGTTCTGAGGAGACTGGCCAGCAAGGGGCCATTGCCCACGCTTACGCTTCGGTGATGGCAAAGCATGGATCACGTCTGTCTCCGAAATTGCAGCATCTCCTCTGCGCTGTTGTCATGGCATCGAAACTCGGCCTCCAAGCATCAGGCAAGGACGACGCAATCGAGGCGTTGGGGGAACTGTCGGGTCTGAAACGCAGCGATGCGTATGACGGCGTCAGACTCCTTCAGGAAGAATACAACGTCATGGAATGGGACGAGGCCTTTAAAGCGTTCGACATTCTTGGTGATGCGGTCCCACGTACTCAATTCCTGTCTTTTGTGCGCCAACGTGTTGCGAGTTCCTATGATGAAGCCGGAAAGGCAAAGCTGTTCGCCAGCAAAAGTGCCGAATGGTGTGATCTGCTCAGTAACCTAGAGTGCGATTTCGCAGAAGAGAACAGAATCACGACACGAGAATGGCGTTATCAAGCCGTGACATCCAATCTAGACTATCTCCCTCAGCAGATCATGATTGCCAGCAATCGTTGGGCTGGAGCCGTGGCGGTAGATGATCCACGGGGCACGATTATATATACCTATGTTGAGCAAAGCCGAGACCCGGTTGCTATTGTGTCAGACGCCCGGAGGCTCTTGAAGACTAAAGCGCAAGAATATGGGGCGCCAGCCTTGCCAATTCTAATTGTACTCTTGTGCGACGAGAACGGCACATTGGGACAGGCTTTGGCGGAGTTTGCTGTCCTTGAGGAATCACTCAGCGAAGAGGACCGTGTGAGGTTTGGTAATCTGATCGGCGCCCACAAAGAAAAGTTGCGTAAGGTGATCCGTGAACAAGTCGAAAGTTTGGTGAAGCAAAGGCGCTATATTACCGGACTTAAAGAAGGGTTGGAGATGCAACGACTCAGCCGAGCAGGAACGGGGTTGTTCGCAAAGATATACAAGACTCCCATACCTTTTCCCTTTGACGGCTTCAGTACAGCAAGAGGGAATGCTGCTGACACTTGCCAGGAACTCACGCTCGAATTGTTTCTTGGCAATCTTGACTACGACGGGGCTATTGCAAAGCCGGTTAAGTCAAAGAACAGGGCTGTAACGGTTTTGAAGGAAACGTGGGGAATATTCACAAAGAACGGTAATGTTTCCAGGCGGCCTGCGTATCCAGCCTTACGTGCGATCACGGAAAAATGGGATGACGCTTTGGCAGCAGATGAACGGCGATTGCCTGTTGCGGATGTTATCCGTCAACTTTGCCGTCCTCCGTACGGCGGGAATATTGCTTCAGCGGGGCTTCTCTTGAGTGTTTTTGTTGCACCGCGTGTTGACAAACTCGTTGCCGTGCGGAACGGGAAGCAATTAGCCATTTCCCAATGGGTGCAGGAAGGAGTTTTCCGAGGCAAATTCATTGACTTATCGGCTCTTCATGGCGTGGACCTTATTCTTCTCGGCGAGACGTCCTCGGAATGGGAAACGCTCTTAGATGAATGGGAGCAGGCCGAGAGTCATCTTGCACGCAAAAGCTGTCTAGAACGGTCCTGTGAGCTAAAGAACCGTGTGCCAGTTCCGCCTTTATTGGGGTACCAAGAGGTGCATTTGCGTGATCAGGCGTTGACGTCCTCAGAAATGATGGTAAAGATGGAGAAGGCGCAGGATGAGGCTATGTCTAAGATGGAGAAAGGAGAAAGATATCGTGATGTCAGCAAGTTGACGTGGGGAGCTGTGGCCCTCAAAGAGCTCTGTGAGAAAATGGCTGCCGAGGGACCCCTTTGGGCTGACTCCCAGATTGCTGAAGTCCAACCGCACTACGAGAGGGCTCGCCAAGCTATCATTGTGTTCTTCCCGGACTGGCTATCCCAACAGACACCTATGAACGATGCTCCTGAATCTGTAGGAGATTTCAAGCACAAAATGCTCCGCATAGTGGGAGGAAGCTTAAAAAAACTGGGGCTGGAGCCGCAGTTTCAAGAGTTGGAGACGCACACGCTTCAGGTGATCCGAAAAGCAGAAACAATAGCAGAAGCCCACCAGCTTCTGCGGGATGTGAATTCATGGCTGACCACACATGGCGATGCCATTCGCATTGTGCGGATTGCGGAAATACGAGGCCTTGTTGAGGTCGGCAACAACTATTCTAGAAAGCTGCAGGGCATTGCGGGCCGCATACAAATGCCTGAGATTGTCGAGATTCGCACACAACTCTCAGGGTTCTTAACGAAACTGAAGAATGCAGAAACAGAGACCGTCAAGCGTGCATCTCGACTCTGGCAAACCAAAATTCAAACCGAGGAGGACATAGACTCTATCCTCGGAGAAGTGGAGTCGTTGGTTGGTGCATTCGAAAACCTGTCTAGGGATCTTGAGGATCTGCAACTCATGCGACGAGCGCTCAGGCTATACCACAAGGACTATACACGCCTCTCGGACGAGAACTTGAATTGGGACGAGTTCGAGACCTTAGCTGAAGAGATTCGAAAGGAATGGGTTGCCACCCTTGGGGAAGAGGAGCCGCCATGGCTACCTGACGACACAATGGATGGTTTCGTCCAGGCTATTTCAAAACGTCGCAAGCGAACTAGCACAGCATGGATTGAGTCGATAGAAGCCCAAGTTGAAAGTATTCCAGCCATGCTGGCAGACGAAGCCAATCGTTTCCACAATCGAGTGCGCACCCCTCCCCCCCTCGTGACAGATCCGCATCTTACGCGCGCGGCAGTTGTAGTTAGGAAAGTGCGGGCGCGGTTAGATGCCCTGAGTGTTGAGTGGTTGCTTGAAAAATTCAAGGAATTGCCGCCAAAGGCAAAGAAGGATTTTCTGCAGCGAGCCCAAGAACTTGGGGCTAAAGGGGACATCCAGTAAAGACAAAGGGGAATGGGGTTGAATTTAGGCGTTTTTTTTTAATTGAGGGGGGGTCACGTCTTGATTAGCACATTAGCTGACATCTTCTTACACAAGGTTGAGGGGGCAAATCTTAATCAGGGGACTTGCGGGCCATCCATAAATAAGTAAATAACTATCTTTAAAGCATGGGAAGACTTATACATTCTTACGGGTCGTTCGTGCAGAACGCACCTTATTCCCTTTCGATTTTTTTCTTAGAAAAATACCTGCCCCAATTGGAGGTCGCAAATTGCGACCTTCAATCTTCAAACTCCGTTTTAGGCATTCAAAGGTCTCAACATGTCTACATCATGGACATGTCACGACAATGTGTCCATGAATTTCGATTTCATCGACACGTTTTTTCAATTGGCTGGATCGTCATAGTAATAAGGCAGTGTAATTCCAAGTATATTCAAAACCTTTCTTCTCCCAACAATATAATTTGACTATTTTAACGTCACAATTATATGTTGAAAAAATAGAAAGACCCTATCAAGGCTATTTGACCACTATCGGCATGTCCTGGAGACGTTGGGCAATTAGAAGGGCTTGCCCCTCGACACAATCTTCAATAATCGAGAGGTGATGGTTTAAAAAAGGGTGGATCGTTATTTTCGGAGATCATTGAGAAGTCGATTTCTGCTTCGGTGGAATAACAATAAAACTGGGAGGCGGAAGGGGAGCGCTCTTAACTGTTTAACTTTCAATTTGATTCACACATCTGAATGATATGAAGAAAAATATTTTTTTAACAGGGCCTCCTTCATCGGGAAAAACTACTATCATCAAGAAAGTGATCAAAAAACTGGGCATTCCTGCCAGTGGATTTTATACAGAAGAAGAGAGAGCAGATGGGAAAAGGCTTGGTTTCTTAATGAAGACCCTTGACGGCTTTGAATTTTACAGCAAAAGTACGGATCGTATTGGAATAGGAACCACAAATGGACACTAATAGACACGAATTAACAACTCGAAACGGCAATAGTTTATTTGATCGTGTAGTAATCATTCTGGAGCAAGCACGAACTAATGTTGTTCGTACCGTTAATAGCGAAATGGTGCTCGCCTACTGGCACATCGGACGGGAGATAGTCCAGGAGCTTCAAAAGGGTGAAAATCGGGCTGAGTATGGCAAGCAAATTATTAAAGAGCTTTCTGCAAAGTTGAATAAAAAATACGGCAAAGGATTTTCTTCAACAAATCTTTGGTATTTCAGGCAGTTCTACGTTGTGTACTCAAATCGGGAACCCAAGATTCGCCACAATGCTTGTGGCGAATTGATTTCCATGGAAAAACTCCACAAGCCTTGTGGAGTTTTGGTCGCATAGGGGGTCGCGTCCACACTCTTGACAATATCTAAATTTAAATATTCATGTAAACGTAAGGCAGGTAAGGATTTTGGTTAGGCGTGGTCACTGAACGGGTTGCAGTGGCTGCGGTTGCAAATTACACAACCCACATTGATAAGGAGTCTACGATGATGAAACGATCATTAATGGTGGCCGCCTTGGCAACTGCCCTGTCTCTATCCACAGGGTTCGCGTTGGCGGCTGACCAAGCTCAAACCCAAGAAAAGGCCCAAACACAAAAGCAAGAGCAAATCTATGGCAGCCAACTGATGACGCAACAAGAGCGCACCGAATATCGCGCCAAAATGCACGCTGCGAAAACTGTCGAGGAGCGAGAGCAAGTCCGCAAGGAACATCACGAGCGCATGAAAGAGCTGGCCAATGAACGTGGTGTGACCCTGCCCGACGAGCCACCTGCTATAGGTGGCGGCATGGGACCTGTCAGCGGCGGCATGGAACCTGGCAGCGGTGGCATGGGGTCTGGTGGCGGCATGGGGTCTGGTGGCGGCATGGGGTCTGGTGGCGGCATGGGGTCTGGTGGGAGGCGCGGTCGCTGATCTGGGTAACGCCTAACATTGCGGCCCGAAGGGAACGCTCTTACCTATTTAACTTGCAATTTGATTCACACATGTGAATGATATGAAGAAAAATATTTTTTTTAACAGGGCCTCCTTCATCGGGAAAAACTACTATCATCAAGAAAGTGATCAAAAAGCTGGGTCTTCCTGCCAGTGGATTTTATACAGAAGAAGAGAGAGTATCTGGGAAAAGGCTTGGTTTCTTAATGAAGACCCCTCTGCTGTTCCCATATATGAGGAAAATGATGATTTGGTATTTATTAGCAGCGGTGATTGGCATCACCCATGGTGAAACGCATTGCACAGAAGGGGCAATCATTAAAAGGAGGTAGATATGAATTTGTTGAAATTGGCATTAATAATGATATTAACTTTTGCGTTCGCGACCCCGACTGTCCTGGCTAATCAGGAAGTTGCAACTGAAAAGGGTCTTGGTGAAAAACTTTTGCGCCAATTATGGGCAGATATGCAAAAACCGGATATGGAGGCGATCGAAAAGACAATTGCTAAAGGCTTTCAAGCTGTGCACCAGTATGGCTCCAATAATCGGGAGCAAGAGATAAAACTGATCGAAGGCCTAAAGATCGATAACTACACCCTAAGCAACATTCAGATAACACGGAACGGGCCGGTTATTGTTGCCACTTACTTTGTTTCCGTAGAGGAAACAATTAAAGAAAAGCGGCTTTCAAAGAAGCCGGCGCCCCGGCTCAGCGTTTTTTTAGAGACTGACAGCGGTTGGAAATGGATAGCCCACGCCAACCTCAAGCCTTTGGACTAAATAACATCGGGGGGCAGAAGGTGATGTCCATAAATAAGTAAATAACTATCTTTTAAGCATGATTTAGAGGGAATGCGTCCCCAATATTCGTAAGGCTGCGCAAAGAGATTTAGTTTATTCTTTTTGTATGATATGTATCTAATTAACTGCAGCATGTTTTAAATAATTAGAAGTCTTAAAAATGGAATCAACAGCAGGGTCTTCATGAATCGAGAAGGAGGCAATGTTTAATGTCATCAAAAACGTACCAAAGAAAAATGATTCGTAAGAAAAAAAAACACGCACACAAGGCTAATCGTAAAGAGGATCAGAAGCGAATTGATAGAAATCGCGAAATCTTGTCCAGGACATAATCAATAGAAAATGGGGCCAAACACTGATCAGCAAGCCTTGCCGGGTCGGACCAAGCTAACACTTTGATTTGACGACTAAAAATGGGGTTAAATCCCCCGGGGCGTCCATGGGAGTCGGGCTACAGGAACATATTGGTTTTGCGGGTATATTCTCTCATTCGACCAGCGAGTCAAAATAGCAAGGACATCTTCAGATTTTTCTTTAATCTCGAGTGCTTTTGTCACTTGAGCGATGATTTCACTGGCAGTTGCCATATCCTTAATAATACTCCATTTACTGGCCTTCACATTTAGCTTCGTAACCTTTGCTGTGACCTGTTCAAGGTCGATTATTATATTGAGTTCATCTGTAGCAGCCTTTATTCTTTTCCCCTTTTCGGTCGTGCTGTTATCAACTACCTTTATGCCCATCCCCTTTAAGGCAAACATTGTTGCCTCATCTGTCTGATCCACAGGAAAGGTAAAACTTTTGGACGCCACATTTGATTGTGAATAATGTACAGCGAAACCCACACCCGAAAGAGCTGGGAGGGCTACTGTAATGCAACCAGTTGTGAGAAGTAAAAGCGGAATGACCAGGTAACCTTTAAAGCGTTTCATTGTTTACCTCCTCGATTGCTCCATGAAAAATCATTTCCCTACAATCTATTGAAGCAAATTTTGTGCCCGCACAAACCATCTGCTAATTTAATTAGGACAAAAGCCTTTAAAAAAAGGGGGTTAGCAAATTTGAACCTTCCATTTTTCAATTTCGCTTACCCGGTATAGCGGTTATTTCCGAACCAAAGCGTATCCTTTTGTGCACCCAAATATGTATGAAAAAGTATAACCTAAGTTGAGCGATTTTTTGCGAAGAAATGTGCCGAGATCTTGATGCAGCAAGGTTTGCGAAAAGCGTAGGCATACCAATGGATATGTCGAGACTTTTCGCAAGCCCTTGATGCGCAAGAGATTGGTGCAGGTCGAGTAAAAAATCGCACAATTTAGGTTTAATATTGGTATCTCGCCGGGTGTTGCCAGTATAGTATTTTTACTATTTATTCTTGATTTAATGGATAGGGTAAATCATAATAAATTTATCTGAAAAACTGGCAACTGTTGTATCCACCATTGACTTGACAAGAAAAAAACGTTTCGGCTCGTCCGAATTAGGTAATGCATGAATAAAGAACTTTTAAATTCTGATATTTCAATAGATCGTTTTAAAGAAATATCTACATGGGTCTCATCTGTGAATAACCTGGACCAGCTTCTTGAGCTCATTGTAGAAACAGCTACCAGGATGATGAACGCTAGGGCCAGTTCCCTTCTGCTGGTGGATCATAAAACCAAAAAACTTTATTTTAAGGTGGCAACAGGCAAGAAAAAGGATGATATCAAAAATTTTGAAATCGAGATGGGACAGGGGATAGCCGGCTATGTAGCAGAAAAAGGCGAACCCCTTCTCGTTCCTGATGTCAACAAGGATTCCCGTTGGTACAAAGAAATTGGCGAGTCCATAGGCTTTAAGACTCGTTCAATAGCTTGCGTGCCGATGAAGGTAAAGGGTGAAACAATAGGAGTTGTTGAAATTATTGATAAAATAGACGGGAGTCGGATTTGCGAAGGAGATGTTAAAATATTGGCCGTGTTTGCCGAACTGGCTGCGCTGGCTATTGGCAATGCCAGAAAAATTGAGCTTGTTACAAGAGAGGTCAGCGATCTTAAAGAACAACTTGCTGTCAAGTACCAGATGGTTGGAGATAGCAGGGCCTTAAGGCAAGTCATATCTGATGCTCATAAGATCGCAAACTCAACAATAAGCACTCTTATTTTGGGAGAGAGCGGAACCGGAAAAGAATTGCTGGCAAGGTTAATCCATTGGGCCGGCCCCAGGAAGGATAAGCCCATGATTCTTCTGAATTGTGCTGCCTTGCCGGAAACCCTGTTGGAAGATGAACTGTTCGGTCATGAAAAAGGGGCTTATACAGGGGCTATGCGCCAGAAGATCGGAAAATTTGAACTTGCAGATAGCGGCACCATCTTTCTGGACGAGATAGGAGAGATGAGCCCTGCGATGCAGGCAAAACTCCTTCATGTATTGCAAGAAGGACTTATTTTATCGAGTTGGGGGCAATAAATCAATCTTCGTCGATGTAAGGGTCATCTCGGCCACAAACAGAAACATTGCCGAGGCGGTCTCTGCGGGCCTGTTTCGAGAAGATCTATATTATCGCCTTAATGGTGTTCAGATTCATATGCCCTCCCTAAGAGCGAGAAAGGAAGATATTCCCCTGCTTGCCCAATATTTTCTCGATATCTTCAAACAGGAAAGGGGGTTGCCGTATTTAACAATTTCGGAAAAATCAATGACAAATATGATGGAATATGACTGGCCGGGAAATATTAGAGAATTGAGAAACGCCATAGAGCGGGCAGTGGTTATGGGAAACGGCAAGGAGATTTTGCCGGAAGATTTACCAATTCTTTCCTCAAGGCCAATGGACTCTGGTATGCGGGTGGGATTAACGATGGAAGATGCCGTTAACAACTTTAAGAAAGAGTTTATTGCTTTGAACCTCAGACATACTAAAGGGAACAGAAGCGAAGCTGCAAAAGCGATTAGTATACAAAGAACATATCTGTCCCGACTTATTTCAAAATATAATCTCCAGAAAGTCAGATAAAAGGGCGCCTGAACACTCAATAAAGTAAAAGACCACGCAGATATCTTCACCACGAAAAAAGGCATTAGCCCGGTAAGATAATTAGAAGGAGTTTATTATACATATTTCGTTACATTTTCTCATTCCAGCAATTGTAGTG
The DNA here is from genome assembly GCA_013792055.1 of Desulfobacteraceae bacterium. GTDB lineage: Bacteria > Desulfobacterota > Desulfobacteria > Desulfobacterales > ETH-SRB1 > B13-G4. The sequence continues at coordinate 15,812 of VMSQ01000036.1, read as the reverse complement.
GGTTTGTTCTTTCGGCGGGATTGGAAATTAGTTTATTTGGTCATGGTATCCACAATGCTCATAGACATCGACCATCTTATGGCAAATCCGGTGTATGATCCGGGGCGCTGCAGTATCGGTTTCCATCCTTTACATGGTTTTTTGCCTATAGCGCTATATGTGTCACTTTGTTTTATCCCAAAGTCACGTTATGTCGGTATTGGGTTAGTAATTCATATGGTTTTGGATTCATTGGATTGTCAATTAACTAATGGCGCCTGGTTTGTTTAACCAGTTTTGGGAAAGACCTGGCCACGTTGTTTTTTATGTCAAAAAAATAAAGCGACTTGCAATATTTAAATTCATTTTATGTCTCTCATTAGTTTACAGAATATAACACTAAGTTTTGGCGGCCCGCCCATACTACAACAGATCAATCTTCAGATTGAACCAGGGGAACGGGTCTGTCTGATTGGCCGCAATGGCGAAGGCAAATCTTCTTTGATGAAATTGATTGCCGGAGACCTTAAACCAGACAGCGGCAAGATTATTCGACAGCATGGACTCCGTGTTGCTCGCCTCAGTCAGGATGTACCCTTGGATCTTAACGGCTCGGTATTTGAGGTTGTTGCCGGCGGACTTGGTGAATTACAGAAACTTCTTATGCAATACCATGACATTTCAATGCGCTTAAGTTCCGGCGGAGGCGAAAATCTGCTGACAGAAATGGAAACTGTGCAACAACAACTGGAAACCGCAGGCGGCTGGCAGGCTCAACAACGTGTGGAAACAGCTATCTCCCGTCTTCAGTTGAATGTGGATTCAAATTTTTCAGAGCTTTCCGGAGGTATGAAAAGAAGAGTTGTACTGGCTCGGGCATTGGTGAGCGATCCGGACCTTTTACTCCTTGATGAGCCTACCAACCATCTTGATATCAATGCCATAACCTGGCTGGAAGAGTTTTTGTTAAACACGAACATCTCCCTTTTATTTGTCACCCATGACCGGATGCTTCTCAGAAAACTCGCGACCCGTATTATTGATCTCGACAGGGGTTGTCTTACAAGCTGGCCTGGCAATTATGATACATATCTTAGACGAAAAGCCGAAACACTCGCAGCCGAAGCATCCCAGCGGACTCGTTTCGACAAAAAACTTGCCCAGGAGGAAATATGGATACGCCAAGGGGTCAAAGCCAGGCGTACCAGAAATGAGGGAAGGGTTCGAGACCTTGTAGAAATGCGTAAAGAGTGTAAGGCCCGGCAGGAAATTGTCGGCCGTGTCCGCATGCAAATCCAGGAGACAGTGCCATCGGGAAAACTTGTTGCAGAGTTAAAAGGGGTCACATTCGGCTATGATGATAAAATAATTATCCAAAACTTTTCCACCACAATTCTGCGTGGCGACAGAGTAGGCATTATCGGGCCGAATGGTTCAGGCAAAACCACCCTGCTTCGTCTGTTGCTTGGCGATCTTAACCCGCAACAAGGCTCAGTCAGGCTCGGCACTAACCTTGAACCCGCCTATTTTGACCAGCATCGGGCACTGCTTGATGAAAATGATACGGTCATCAACAATGTCGGAGAAGGCAATGACATGCTGACTATTAATGGCAGACAGAGGCATATCATCGGCTATTTGCAAGATTTTCTCTTCGCCCCGGATCGGGCACGTTCACCGGTCCGAATACTTTCCGGCGGCGAGCGAAATCGGTTGCTTTTGGCTAAACTTTTTACAAAGCCTGCTAATATCCTGGTGATAGACGAACCGACAAATGACCTGGACGCCGAGACCTTGGAGCTCTTGGAGGAACTGCTTTTTGATTACAAAGGCACGATTCTTCTAGTCAGTCACGACCGTGCATTTCTGAATAATATAGTCACTTCCACCTTTGTTTTTGAGAAAGAAGGCAAGGTACAGGAATATGCCGGAGGCTATGATGACTGGCTTATACAACGACCAGCAGAGATAGCAGAGACAAAACCTGCGCCTGGAAAGAAAATAAAAAAGAAACTAAAGCCGGCTGGGCCGAGAAAACTCACCTTCAAGGAAGTACGCGAACTGGAGAGTCTGCCACAGAAGATTGAGGCTATGGAAACTGAACAGCAGGAAATTTATAACTCCATGGCAGATCCCTCATTCTACAAGAAGGATAGCGTGCTCATTGGTCAAGCCAAGGCAAGAATTGAAGAGCTGAAACAATCTCTTGCCATAGCATATGAGAGATGGGAGGAACTGGAAGCTATCAATCCAAATGGCAAAAAATAATTTTATTACTGACCTTACCGTATGAGACCTTTGAAAAATGTTCAATTTTGTTCAAGTTCAAGGAAGGCGAAAATTTTAAACGTAGGAATACATTGAGTATTTCGAGGCTTAAAATTTGAGCCTGACGCAAAAATTGGGCAAAAGGGGGTGTTTTGCAAAGGTCTCAGTATCTCTTGACCCCCTTATCTCTGTGGGTCGTTGTGACACGACTGCAGTTTAGATCGGAGCATACTTGTGACCAATAACGACATATTGCGCAGTATCCGCTATACGTTCGACTTTAACGATTCGAAAATGATTGCTGTATTCGGCTTAGCTGATCATCAGGTAACGCGGGAGCAGATCAGCGATTGGTTAAAAAAAGATGATGATCCTGCGTATCAGAAATGCAGCGACACTCAGCTGGCGATTTTCCTGAATGGTTTGATTAACGATAAACGAGGCAAAAAAGAAGGGCCGCAACCCGAGCCAGAGCAGCGTTTAACTAACAATATCATTTTCAGAAAATTAAAAATCGCATTAAACCTGAAAGCCGAAGACATATTGGAGATTATGGACCTGGCTAATTTGCGCATTAGTAAACACGAATTAAGTGCGTTTTTCCGTAAGCCGGATCATCAACACTACCGTGACTGTAAAGATCAGATCTTGCGTAATTTTCTAAAGGGTGTGCAGCTTAAATATCGCGCTAACATTCAATTGAAAGCAGGGTTAGGGCTCGGTCAAAAATAACCTGGCATTTTTGCGCTGAGACAGTAAGAGGAAAGGGGTCTATGTTTGATTCTTGTTGCTAATTAGTCAGGATTCAAGCGGGGCTATATGCATAGCTCCGGCAATTGGTACTGGTCTGTCCCTGCGCTTACATGTCCTCCGTTGAAGGGCTCGGCTCTTTTTCAGTTTCATCGGTTTCAACCGCCTTGTCTTCCAGCTTGCGCTGCTTTTTTTCATCTTTCTTTTTTTTCTTGTCTAATTCTTTCTGACGTTTGTTGAACTGGTAATGAGATTTTGCCATGGCGCGTCCTTTCTGGTCGGTTGCCGGATTGATAAGATCGTTGATAACAGGGAAAAGAATCTCAGCCGGCATAATTGTGGCTTGATGCAAGCGATCATTAAAAAAGGCATCCCCATTTCATGGGAGATGCCTTTAATTGCCTTAAAAAGCAGGTTAGACAATGGTCACATTGGCAGCAGCCGGACCTTTTGGCCCTTGCTCGATGTCAAAAGTCACGCGCGCACCTTCACTCAGAGATTTAAAACCGGTCGCATTGATTGCGCTATGATGCACAAATACATCCGGTCCGTTTTCCTGTTCGATGAATCCAAAACCCTTGCTGTCATTAAACCACTTAACGGTTCCATTTATCATAATATCATCCTCCTTTCGAAAAATTTCAACGTTACAAACTGAAGGATGATAGCGTTTAACAAACGAATAATTCCCACAGAAAGAAACTCTCCCGCCAATTTACGGCAGGACTTAATTGATGGCCCATACTAAGCAACTTTATACGTAATAGCAAGGCCAAATATTTATTTTTTTAAAATATCAACACATCAGCGCCGCCCACCGAATGAACTCTTGTCTGACCAAATTAACTTATTGAAAAGAAACAAATCCTTTTTTGTTTGACATAATAGACAGGTTTATTGTAGTAAAATTTAGATTAAATTCTTATCAATCCAGTTGGTTCAAGGTGATTAGAAAAAATATTTTAGATCTTGAGACCTTTGAAAAATGTTCAATTTTGTTCAAGTTCAAGGAAGGCGAAAATTTTAAATACAGGAATACATTGAGTATTTCGAGGCTTAAAATTTGAGCTTGACGCCGGCACTTTAGTGAAGCTTTATAGCGCTAATTGGGCAAAAGGGGGCGTTTTGCAAAGGTCTCATCTTGCCCAAGGCAAAGTTTTGCATAGACCTTGATATGGTGATATACACAAAACATCAGAGAGAAATATCTTCTATATCCATTGACGTGGATAATTCTGTCATCCCGCATTGTTTTTCTATTTTTATTCAAAATAATTTTTACGTTTATTCAATACGTTATAATGAGTTATGGTCTATAAATTCAGATTGCGGTATTTAATCTTAAAATATCTTAGATTTTATAAAGGAGGGCATTATGCTCATTCGCAGGAAAAATAAGATTTTTATTCTCTGCCGGCTCGTTGTTTTGACTTGCGTAATTTCATTATTGCTGGCTGGTTGCGCCGGGACCGGCACCGCCATGAAGCGTCATCAGGAGAAAATGGGGTCGGTTATGGAAGATGAATATCATATACCCCAAAGGCCGGTTGACCGTCATTATATAGGTTGCGCCTGGTCAAAGCAGTTTGGTCCGATTGAAGATCCATATTCTACTGAGATCAGGATAAAAAAAGAACGGTCTTTAAACAGCATACAGGAAGATTTCGCGGTTAATGCTGGAATAGGCCTTGGAGGTCAGAGTATTGTCGGTCCAATGGGAGAAGTCGGTATAGAAGGCGGAAGTGCGGATAGAGCAAAACTTGAGGGCATTGAAATTATTTCTCCTGTATCTTTGGCTGACATACCATTTGAGCCAAAAGTTCCTTATATAACAGAAGCGTTGCGTCTGAAGAATTTTATATTAAAAAAAGACAAAGCCACTAAAGCAGCAATAAATGTTTCCGCCGGCGCTGAATTCGGAACTGGTACTGCTACCGCTCAAATCGGTACCAAAAGCAAGACAGGAACAGAAGGAGAGGGGCTTGTGGTTGCGTACAAACTTCATACAATAGATCTGAAGTCTTATGATAGAAATGAGCCTAGTGTTCAATCGCTTTCCTTGGATAGATCACTGGATTTCCCAGAGGCAAATATTATTGTAAAAGCTAAACTCCATGTTATTGAACCAGGATCCGGCAAGTCACTTCCCAGAAATATTCTTTGGGCATGTGAGCAAGCTGAGGCGAAAAGCAGGGACATTGTTGCTGCATGGGTTGTGGATATTAAATCACTTGATCCAGGAAAAAGATCTCTTTCCATAGGTTTTCCTGGGTGTCCGGAATTTGATGGTTGTCAGAATTACAGCGGCGTGATTTATTCTAAAATTGATCCCTTAACAGACAAGATTCATCGACAAAAAATTAACATAGCCATAATAGACGCAAAACTCTCCGATACTTTGAAACCAGTTGAATGGGATTGCAGAATTTCTCTGATTAATGAATCATTCAATATTGAATTAGTATCTCCATAGTATCCGCGTGGTTTGTAAAATTAAGTCATACTATCCCATCAACCGTTTTTATAAAGGAGAAATATGAAATGAATAAAAAATATCTTTCGATTCTTATTCTTCTTTCCTTTGTTTTAACCTTTTTTAACTTGAACTCATCTTACGCGGCGCGCAAGCCCGATGTCGTCAGCCATGACGCTGAACTATTGCAGAAAGCTATCAGTTTTAATGTTGAATGGCAATCAGAGTATCCTGTTGTGCTGGTAAGAATTGCTGCAGGAAATAAGACCAAAAAAATCGAGCTCGATGAATATGATGATAATGTTAGAGATTCGTATGGATACCATGGTGAAACTTCCTTAGTTTTTGAAATCGGTGAAATTGGAATATTTGATGAATATGTCACATATGTTATTCAGATTGAAGATGATTTGGGCCGCAGAAGTCGAAGTGTTACCGGAAAAGTAAAGGTGCCGAAGGCGCTAATCGGCGGTCGCAGAGACAGGGAAGATGATAAAATAATGGATGAGTATGTAGATAAATCACCTTCCCAGAAACCAGTTGGGGTAATTGATAAAGTTTTAGATGTTATGGCGCGCCATGATACACCGCCGAACCTCAAGGATCTAAAGGTTAACAAATACGGCAGGGAGGGGGTTTCTATTTCATCTGAAGCTATAGATGATAAAGGGTTGCGTAACATTACAATCCGTATCCTTGACCAGAGCGGGAATATTGCAGGAGAGGAGATTCTTGCTGACTTAGGTAAAATATGGAAAGGAACTTCAAAGACATTTGCTCTGAAGGCAGGCGTATACAAGGCAGTTGCTCAGGCAGTTGATACAGGAGGCAATACATCTCAGGAACGCAGCGAACAATTTGTGATTGAAGCTGTTGGAGAGACAGGTGAACAGAAATTCGGCGCTCTTATCGTTACAATAGCTCCGGAAGTGGTTTTTTCTGCCGGAGCCCAGTGGAAAGTTGACGGTGGTGAATGGAAGAACAGCGGGATTACAGTTTCAAACCTTACAGCAGGAAAGCACACCATCGAATTTAAAGATATTGCAGCCTGGGCAAAGCCGGGGAACCAGGAAATTGAAATTAAGGAGTCTCAGACAAGTGAGGCAACCGGCACATATACACAGGATTTTGGCGCTCTTATTGTAACCATTGATCCGGGAGCAGCTATTACTGCGGGTGCTCAATGGAAAGTTGACGGTGGTGAGTGGCAGAATGGTGGTGTCACGATTTCCGGTCTTTCTTCGGGCGCGCATTCCGTGGAATTTAAGGATATTACAGGCTGGTCTGCAGATAAAACTCAATCCGTGGATATCCAGAGTGCAAAAACAACAGAAGTTCAAGGTAATTATATTAGGGTTTATACAACAAATACAGATTTTGACGAAGGCACATTAGTTGGTCTGGAACATAAAACAGTGGCAGACCAGTTGCAGTTAAGCAAAACTTCAACCACCCTGCCTTTTATCTGGGTTCCAAATTCTGATATGGGAACAATGTCTAAAGTTGATACCAGGGACGGCAAAGAACTTGGGCGTTACCGAACTGGACCCAGTTCTAATGCTAATCCGTCCCGCACAACTGTTGATTTGCAAGGCAATTGCTGGGTCGGCAACAGAGGTATCGGTACAGTTGTAAAAGTCGGACTTGAAGAAAACGGCCAGTGCATTGACATGGATGGTAATGGTACGATTGAAACCTCAAGAGACTTAAATGGCGATAAAGTTATTTCAGACGATGAGACCCTTGAATGGGGAAAAGACGAGTGCGTACTATGCGAGACCGTTGTTATCCCTGGCAAAGAAGGCACGTACAAGCCAGGCGAATATAAGGGATCATACAGCGGCACTCCTGGGCCGAGGGGAATTGCTATTGATGCAAACAATAACCTGTGGGCCGGTCTTTTTGGTGGGAATAATTACTACCATATTGACGGCTCGAGCGGAAAAATCCTCAAAACAGTAGATTTTTCATCATCAGGACACAGCGCCTATGGTGCTGTTATTGATAAAAACGGTATTCTCTGGTCATCATCTTTGAGTAATCATTTACTGAGACTTGATACCAAAAATAATTCATTTAAAAGAATTGAGATCGGCCACCAAACATATGGAATTGCGTTGGACAAAAACAATCATCTCTTTGTTGCCGGCTGGAGTTCCAATAAACTCAGCAGAGTTAATATTCTTACAGATAAAGTTGAGTGGAGCGTTAATGCTCCAAGATATCCCAAGGGCCTTGCAGTTGATAATAACGGAGATGTATGGGTGGCAAACTACTATGATAATAAAGTGACCAGATGGTCAAATGACGGTAATGAAAAGGCAAGCATCAGTGTTGGGTCAATGCCCAGCGGTGTTGCCATTGATGCAGAAGGCAAGCCATGGGCTGTCAATTATGGTGATGGATATCTAAAGCGAATAAATCCAGACACAAACACTGTTGAGCTTGAAAAGCTGGTTAAAGGACAACATTACAGTTACAGCGACATGACCGGTATTGTGGCGCGTTCAATGACAACCAGAATCGGCACATGGACGGTTGTTTTTGATTCAGGTGCTGGAGATACAAAGTGGGGAACTATAACTTTGAACACTTCAACTCCAGAGGGAACAGTTGCAAAGGTCAGAGCACGCAGTTCATCTGATCAGAAAAAATGGTCACCATGGGAAGATCTTGGAAAGGGATCTGAGATTAAGACTACTCCTGATGGAAGGTATTTACAAATCGAAACAACAATGCAGCTATTATCAGGTGAAACTTCGCCTATTCTAAAGGATATATCGGTTTCGGTTAAGTAATGAAGTAGTCAGTGGTTAGTGGTCAGTGGATGTGTCCTGTATCGTGGATAAGGTTTAAATTCCCTCTTTGCTTTGTGTCTTCGTGGCTTAGTGGCTGAACTGTTACTTTGAATGCTACATAAAAGAACTTACAGAAGAAAAAGGAGAAAAATATTATGAAGAAGATAGCTTTAATATCCTTAATATTTCTTGCAACCTCTGGGCTGTGTTTTGCAGAAGAAAGAATACCTGACGGCACATATGTTTTAAATGACGGGGATATGTATATGACAATTGATATACAATTTATGCCGGATGAAAGGTATATGGTTCAGGGTGAAGGGAAAAATAAAGAAGGTAAAACCTGCATGCTTACGGGTTCTGCCAAAATAGAAGATGGAAGGTTTTTACTTGATTATTGCCCGATGGATGTAACTTATTCAGATAACAGGCTTATAATCAGAGATACTGAGCCTTGTGCTATATGTGAACCTGGAGCATATGTTACAGGAGTATATGAAAAACAATGACTTTTTATGGATTCGTAAAAAGTCCAACAACCACCTTCACCGTCATTCCGGCGAAAGCCGGGCACGTAGTGAAGCTTTAGCGCTATCCAGTCTTTTCAAGTAGTTGCAGATCATCTGGACTCCGGTTTTCACCGGAGTGACGACTTTTTACGAAGCCGTCAGTTTTATTACAAATTAAAAACTCAATAGGAGGAATTAGGGATGAAACGAACAACATGCTGTCTGATTGCACTTTGTCTCACTATCTGTTTTGTCCTTCCCGTGTTAGCCGCTGATGAGGGAGTTAAAGGTGAAGTTGATTGGGTAAACGGTGTCGTCATTGGTTATGGTTACGGCACGGCTGAAGCGAGCAATAACATTGCACAAGCAAAAGCTTTATCAATGAGAGCTGCAAGGATAGATGCTTTGAGAAACATCTTGGAAACAGTCAAAGGCGTGAACATAGATTCGCGCACCCTTGTAAGTGACTTTATGGTAAAAAAAGATATTATAGTTACAAGGGTTGATGGAGTGATCAAGGGCGCCAGGATGGTAAACCAGCATGTGGAATGGATAGAAGGTTCGCCACTTGCCACAGTTGAAATGCGTCTTTGCTTTAGCGCCCATGGGTCGGAATGCTTGCCGGGAAGATCACTGGTAAGCGCTCTTAATTTGGCTGAGTATAAAGATTCAAAGGATATTCCAAAGCAGACGTTTGCCGGGCCTGTTGAACCACCAAAATCTGAGTCTCCGGCAAAAAAGGAGCCTGGTGAACTCGCATGTAGTTTCGATTCCTCAAAGCCCGTTAGCGGTATAGTCCTCAGTTTGCAGGGATATTATTATAAAAGAGTTGTGTTGCCTGTTGTTGCCGCAGATAAAGATGGAGAATTGCAAACCATATATTCCGTTAATCAGGTTGAACCAAGAATAATTCGTACATATGGAATCGTACGATATTCTGATACCTTGGGACAGGCGCTGAAAGTTGCTGAGCTTGGTGATAACATTATGATAGTTCCTGTGAAAAAGGTTAACGAGGAAAATATGATTATAATTAGCGAAGAGAATGCATCTAAAATTTACGAGACAACACGTCACGGCAATGACTATCTGAGCAAAGCCGGAGTCGTAGTGTGTTCCGAATAGTGCTTTTGATAGGGTTAGTCACTATATAATAAATAAAAGGGTTAACAGAATTTAATTTGTTAACCCTTTTTGCTTTTTTGGTGCCGAAGCTCGGAATTGAACCGAGATGGACTTGCGTCCGGAGGATTTTGAATCCTCTGCGTCTACCAGTTTCACCACTCCGGCGTAGATTCTTTGTATATGGGAATTAGCGGCCGTTGTCAATAAAATTGCTTTTTTCAAGTGCCGCAATAATATGTTTTGCAGAAACATAACCTTCCCTTAAAATTGTAGGGAAGGGAGTTGTAACATCGATAACAGTTGACCCTGCTCCACCTTTTAGCGGCCCAGCATCAAGTATCATATCTATTTTATCAGCAATTTGAACATCGAGATCGGAAATCGCCGAACACCCGACTTTTCCTGAAATATTGGCGCTTGTCCCTGTTATCGGGCTATTCACTTCTTTTACAAGAGAAAGAGCTACAGGATGTTCGGGCATGCGTATGCCGATTTTGCCTGTACCTGCGGTGATTTTGACAGAGATGGTACTTTTAGCTTCAAATACAATTGTGATTTGTCCCGGCCAGAAGTTGTCCATAATACATTTTGCGGTGGGTGGAACATGTTTTACAAGAATACGCAGTTCATTTATATCTTTTACTAAAACCGAGATCGGTTTGTTATAGGGTCTTTGCTTTATCTTGAAAACTCTGTCAACAGCATCAGGATTAAATACATCCGCTCCAAGTCCGTAAAGACATTTCGTCGGGAATAAAACTATACCGCCTTTTTTTATTGACTGGGCTGCTTCAAGAACTAACTCCGGCTGGGGGTTAAAAGGGTTTATCAGAAATTTTCGGCTGGACACTATATTTGGCCTTGAAGTTTGCTTGCTTTTTCTTCTACTGCTGCTGATATTTCTTTTTTATATTCATCAAGCATTTTCTCCAGACCGGCATCCGCAACAGCGAGAATCTGTGCTGCAAGTATCCCGGCATTTCTTGCTCCTGGTTTTCCTATGGCCATAGTTGCTACCGGTATTCCAGGAGGCATTTGAACGGTGGAAAGAAGAGAATCCAAACCTTTTAAAACAGAAGAATCTATTGGGACTCCAATAACGGGGAGAGAGGTATAAGCTGCAATAACTCCTGCAAGATGCGCTGCGTGTCCTGCACCTGCAATAATAACTTTAAGTCCTCGTTTTTGCGCGGAAGATGCGAATTCATGTGCTTTTTCAGGGCTTCTGTGTGCAGACGCGACAGTCATCTCAAATGGAATGCCGAATTTTTTCAGAGCAGCCACGGTTTCTTCCATGATTTTATAGTCTGAGTCGCTCCCCATCACAATTCCTACTTTCGGAGGTTGTTCTATCCTTTTTAATGCCTTCTGTCCAATATCGCTGCGATAATATACTCCGTCCCATGTTATCCTGGAAACAGCCGAATATGCCATTGATATGGCTTTTTTGACGGAATTCCCTAAAGCGGTAACTCCCAGGACACGGCCTCCATTTGCAACAACATTTTTTTCTTTTTCAGCAGTGCCTGCATGAAAAACAACAACATCTTTCATTTTTTTTATGTCTTTAAGCCCCGAAATAGGCATGCCTTTCTTGTATGAACCAGGATATCCTTTGGATGCCATAACTACACAGACCGCCGCCCTGTCGTCAATTTCAAGCTTGCATTTATCCAGCGTTCCTTCAATCGTTGCTTCCATTATCGGAACAATATCGTTTTTCATCCGCATTAAAAGAGGCTGAGCCTCAGGGTCTCCAAAACGCGCATTGAATTCAAGCACCTTGATCTGGTCTTTATCTATCATAAGTCCGGCATACAATACACCCTTATAAGGCCGGCCTTCACTTGCCATTGCCCGGATAGTCGGCATCATAATTTCTTCCATAATTTTTTTATGCATATACCGGTCTACTATTGGAGCAGAAGAATATGCGCCCATTCCTCCTGTATTTGGACCCTGGTCGTTGTCGTATATTGCTTTGTGGTCCTGTGAGGAGGGAAGGGGAAGTATGGTTTTGCCGTCTGTGAAGGCAATGAAAGAAGCCTCTTCACCAGCAAGGCATTCCTCAACGACTACCTTATTTCCTGCGTTACCGAAAGCATTTGTTTTCATTATAAGCTTAAGGGCATCAATTGCTTTAGTAATAGTATCGCATATAATTACTCCTTTGCCGGCCGCAAGCCCATCTGCTTTTACAACAATTGGGGCGCCCATTTTGCGGATATAGTTTTCTGCTTTTTTATAACTGGTAAATGTCTCGCCGGCAGCAGTATTAATTCCGTATTTATTCATTAAATATTTTGCAAAGGATTTACTGGATTCTATTTCCACAGCCTTTTGATTCGCACCGAATACTTTTAAACCCTCTTTTTCGAAAATATCAACAATCCCTTTACATAGAGGATCTTCAGGTCCCACTACAGTCAGATCTATTCTTTCTTTTTTGGCAAATTCAACGAGTTTGTTGATATCTCCGGAATTGATCGGCAGGCAGGTCGCCAGTTCAGCGATTCCTGTATTTCCCGGCGCGCAATATATCTTTTTTACTTTAGGGCTTTGAGCAATTTTCCAGACAAGGGCGTGTTCTCTGCCGCCACTGCCGATTACCAGGACTTTCATAAAAATCTCCCTTTTTTCAATCTTTCAAAGCGACTTTTTTGACAGGATTAACAGGATATTCCGGATTAAAACATCAAAACTCATCCTGTCACTCGTCATCAAAATCTTGTTTATCCTGTTATCCTGTCAGAATTTTTTCAATCTTTTATGAGCTTTTTTGCCAGTTTTTCAAGAAGATCTTGTTTTTTCTTATCAAGTTCTTCTCTACTTATACTTGCACCTTTGATGCCGCCATTTAAAGCTATTTCCGATAGGTATTTATTGCCGTTTTCCGTAATCATAAGATCGATATGAGCGAAGGGAAATCTGCTGCGTTTCATAATAGCATAACAGAATTCCTTTTGTTCTTTTTCCAGCTCGTATGGATGACTGCTTCCACCTGCTGATATATTCATCCTGAAGTTGTTCGGATTATATCTGGAATATGCCTCAATATAGTCTTCCACAATAATTACCCTTATATCGGTAAAATTTTCCATAAAAGGCTGAACTACAAAAGGATAAGAAGATTCCGACATGGCTGTGAAACTATAGAGGGTTTCAATGGTGTCCCATCTTCTTACTCCATATCCGCAGTGCAAATGGTTTTCTTTGCTCACTACCGCGCCTATGCCGTTTTTATTGTATGTATTTATGGTTTCAACAAGATCTGTCCGCCTTCTAATAACGCATGTATGCGGAAGCATCCAGTCTCTTAAAATTAAAGCCTGCGCAGCTTTGGAACTATTTAGAATTTGTGAGAGGGGAGACGGCAGGCAGTTTACATTTCGTTCAAGAAGATCAATAAGCATAAATGATTTCATATGGTTTGAGGATATTGTGCCTATGAACATATCTCCTGAGCAGAGTTTATGATAATGATCTTTTAATTCTTTGTTGCCTTTTATGATCATGAATTACCTGCTGTTTTTGTGTCCGGAAAGGCTAAGTTCAATCAGTGTATCAAGAAGTTCGCTAAAGGAAATGCCGGCGGTTGCTGCAGCAAGAGGTAAAAGACTTGTTGGAGTCATGCCGGGAATTGTATTGGTTTCCAGTACGTATATGTCGTTATTTTTTAGAATCATATCAGTTCTACTGTAGCCTCTACAAAATAGAGCTGAATGGGCTGTTTTCGCATATTCCTGGGCTTTTTCAGTAAGATCATCATTAATACGGGCGGGGCAGATTTCCTGAGTTAAACCAGCAGTATATTTTGCCTTGTAGTCAAAGAATTCGTGCCCTTCACCGGGAATAATTTCAACAACAGGAAGGGATTTCAGTTTTTCGTTACCTATAACGCTTCCTGTAATTTCAATGCCTTTAATATATGTTTCAATAAGGATTGAATCATCCTGTTCAAAAGCAATATCAGCGGCATTTTTAAGGGCCTCTGTTGATTTTACAATCGACATGCCGATACTTGAACCACCTTTAACCGGTTTTACCACAAGAGGTAGTCCAAGCTGATTAACAATTTTTTCAGCATCAATTTCTTCACCACGATTAAGTGCAATATAAGGCGGTACAGACAGTCCGGCTTTTTCATAAAGTTTTTTCGCGGCAATCTTATTCATTGCAAGAGCGCTGCCAAGTACCCCGGTTCCCTGATATGGAATGCCAAGAAGGTCAAGAAGTCCCTGTACCGTACCATCTTCTCCAAAAGGTCCATGAAGTATTATAAGGCCGGCATCAATCTTGGGTGCATCTGCAACCAGACGCTCTATTTCTGTTTTTGGATCGTAACGAATTATTTTGTATTTATTCTTGTCAAGCGCTTCATAGACCTGGTCGCCGCTTTTCAGAGAGACCTCTCGTTCAGAAGATTTGCCACCGGCCAGAAGAGCAATCGTTAACTTTTTCATAGCACATCAAATAGATTTAACGAGTTTCAAATTGGTGTTGTCTGAAGATTTCAGCATTTGTCGTTTGAATTCATTATATTCATCAAGTGTAATAAGATTCTTTTCAAGCAAATTAGCAAGTTCAGTGAGTTCTCTCAGCCGGACGGAGGTAGGGTCTTCTAATTGCAGATATTGAGATGATGAATTATTTCCTAATACCGGCACTCCGCCGGATCCGCCGCCGACCTTAACAGATGCTAATCCTCCTAATAAGCTTACTTCAATCGTTCTTCCATGAAACAGAGGAGAATTGAGTGTTTCGCGAAGAGTCATTCCTTCTTTTTTAATGCGCCTGTAAAAGAGATAGACAGAAGCAATAATAAAGGCCGAGCCTCCAAGAAATATCCATAGCATGTAATTGATAATGCCACGGAAAAAAATTACCAATAGTCCTACACCTGCAATTAAAAGGACATGTAGTACTACAATAAAGTAGGCTAACATAACTCCTTTAAAGAGGCCGTTCTCATTTTTTTCTTTCTTCTTAAAAAACATAAGTAAAATCAGACCTAATATATAAAAAATTATTTAACATTTTGAACCAATACGTTCCATTACTTCTGCCATATATCGCTGAGGTATTTCATGTGTTATTGATGTTTTTCGAATTGAATTCAACTTCATTATCAGGAAGTTTAGTTTTTTTATTGTGCGATATTTTTCTGCGGTGTCGTCCATTTTTGATAACAGATCTTCCATGTTATTTATTTCTTTTTTTAATTCTATTTCCGGTGGTATACAATCCGCATTTTTCAATATCTTATAGGCAAGACGGAGCTCTTCCGTAATATAACTGTTATCTTCAAATTTAAGAGGCTTGCCTGCGCCGGGCAGATTATCAAATTCGCCTTTTTTCTGAGCTTGCCGGATGCGTTCTTCAATAATTTTTTCGAAACCGGTTAACATGGCAGATAGCAGTTCAAATAAATATAATACGTAACTACTAAGGTTGTCAGGTTCACGGTTCAGGGGTTGGTTGCCTTGATCGCTCTCTAACCTTGAACCGTGAACCTTTGAACCCAGACCGACCCAATATCCAATTTTTATCAGATCTGTTATGAATAAAAAACTTAAATACCATATAAAAATCATTTTTAACAAGGTCTGTATAATATAATTTATAATATATTTTCAAGCAATAAAACAAAAAGCCTCTCTGAATTGTACCAGAGAGGCCTCACTTAAAATCAAAGTGGTGGCGATGCAGGGAGTTGAACCCCGGACACTACGGATATGAGCCGTATGCTCTAACCAACTGAGCTACATCGCCACAATTAATACTCGAGACCTTTGCATAACTGCCATTTTTCCGTGATGCAGCGTCAGGCTTCAGATTTTGGCACGCAGTGAAGCTTTAGCGCTATCCTCAAAATACTCAATGTATTCCTGCGGTTAAAATCTTTGCCTT
>VMSQ01000173.1 GCA_013792055.1 Desulfobacteraceae bacterium | reverse complement strand
TCTGAACTTCAAAACGTCTGGCGAGATAGCCTTCAATTGGGGTTATCCGGTTATCTGTTTAATATCCAAATTGTTGAACCGCAAAAGCGAGCGCTAATTTTTGGTCAACAATCATGGAATCTTAACAGTCAAAAACTATATAATAACTTATTATGCAGGAAATAAGGAGATATAAAGTATACAATGAAGATATATCTTGACAATTGCTGTTTCAACCGGCCTTTTGACGACCAGAAGCAACTAAGGTGACCGACCCCGTTTCGTTTATCAGGGAGGAAATAGAATGATCACTGATACTGAAATCAAAATCAAAGGATTTGAGGTGCTTGTCAATACTTTCGGCAAGGTTGACGCTGAAAGGTTTATCTCTCTTATAATGAGAGAGCCGTTTGATTATACAAAATGGCAGCATACTCTTTGGGAAGGGAAGACAGTTGCCCAGATCAGCCGGGCCGCCTCTGAACTCCGCGGGAAAACCGAGTAATGTGAAGGCCCGGAAAAGAAATTCCAACGTCATATTAGACAAAGGGGGACGTAGATGCGCCGGGCACCTTGCATCATATCATATGCAGGGGTATCGAGCGACGAAACATTTTTAAAGATCAATTCTTGTCCCTAAAAGACTAGAAACGCGTAATTCCAACCCCCCTTTTTCGCCCAAATTGTTGAACTACGCAGTTAGAAAAACTGTTTTTTTGCTGATTTTTGGTCAACAATCATGAAATCTGTGGTAATAGTCGGAAACTATATAATAACTGGTTGGGCGGGCCGAGAAAAAGTAGCATTGATTTCATTCGGATATCAGTATTTGCAACAAGCGTGAGTTTGGATACTGGCAAGCTGTACACAACTCCGCAATTCAAGGGAATAGCATCCGTATCTCGCAAGCATTTAATCCCGAAAAAGATAATAAATTGACTTGCATATTCACTTAATCTATATTGCTTTAGATTAATTTCGGTCTGTTTTTTGAACCTCAAACAGGAGGATCACGTGACCAGTCATAGTATTACAAAAAAAATAAAGCCCCATTTCTTCAGCCATATGAAGGATGGGGCTTTATACTTTACAGGCCTGTATCTGAAACTATGAACTAAAAAAACAGATTTAGCTGTTTTATTCTTGAGTATACGAATTTATAAACTGAAAAGAGTTCCATAAATAGCCCAGGCGAAATATTTACTTTAGTTTAAATTAATATCCTAATACATGGAAATATTTTCCAGATATATAGTCTGATATCATGGAAAAATTTTACATTTATCAACACTGTTATGCAGTAGAGAAAAACAATGGATTTGAGCAATCTGGTGAACATTACAACCATATTGGCGAATGTCGCAACGTTCCTTGGTATCCCATTGGCGATAATCGTTCTTGTTGTTGACCGACGCCGCGCACGAGAAGACCGAGAACAGCATACTTATCAGGCGTTACAGTCGGAATATTCAGATTTTCTTAAGCTGTGCCTCGAACATTCTGAACTACAGCTGCATGATTACCATCCAGAAAGAACGGTTACGCTTACACCTGAGCAACACGACAGGCGCATGGTTGCATTAGAGATTCTTGTTTCTATGTTTGAGAGCGCATACTTCCTATATCATCACGGTCACCATTCAGAATTCAAAAAACGGCAATGGACCGGCTGGGAAGAATTTATGCGTGATTGGGCAGTGAGAGGTGATTTTCAGGAGGCGTGGAACGAACACTTAGGATCGGAATTCGATTCTGAATTTATCCTCTATATGAATCAATTGATTCAGGCGCATGGGTAGTACGCATAACCAGCTTGTGTACTCGGACGCGCGATAGATCGCCGCGCGCCGGTAACAAGCGGCGTTATATTTACAAAACATGGAGGCCATATGGACGAAACAAGGCTATGGAAAATAGTTGGAAGCAATCCCCAAGAGCTTAATGTTGAACGCATCCAGAATGTCAAGGAAACTGAAACGGAGAACCAACTCGAGGAAGTAATTACCCGCTGTCCAAATTTACTGATGAAAGATTTAAAGCTTATTGGTCGTCAAACTGATACTGCCGGTGGCCCCTTAGATTTACTTGGTGTAGATGGTGATGGTCAATTGGTCGTTTTCGAACTAAAGCGAGGCACCCTTACAAGAGAAGCCGTAGCTCAAATAGTAGATTATTCTTCATACATAGCCTCACTTGAACCTAAAGAATTATCAGAACACATTTCTCCTCGCTCTGGAAATTTAGGTATTGAAAAAATTGAAAATTTTCTTGTCTGGTACCAAGAACAGTTTGGAAGAAATTTCACAGAAGTTCAAAGACCAAGAATGGTTTTAGTTGGCTTAGGCGCGGATGAAAAAACAAAAAGAATGGTTTCTTTCATGTCTGAAGGTGATCTCGATATTTCTTTAATAACCTTTCATGGGTTCAGGAAAGGTGATGAAGTCTTTTTGGCACGGCAAATAGAGGTCCGGTCAAAGCCCCAACCTTCTACTACTACTACTTACAGTAAAAAGAGCAATCTCGAAAAGTTGAAGCATAATGTCCAGAAACTTAGATTAGAAGAATATTATTACAATATAGCCTCATTTTTCCGGAATCAATTTCCTGCTGCCTATGAATGGCCAAACCCAGGTGGGTATTCTTATTATTTGCCGGAGTTGACGGACACCGGTAATCAAGCAAATAGAGTTTATGTTGCCCTGTATGTTTATCAGGGGAAGCCAGGTTGTGTTCAGATTTATTTACATGAGCGGGCATTGAAGGCTGCTTCTTCAAGCTTATCTGAGTTTAAAAATAGTATTCATAATAGCATGATCCCGAAAAAGGATGGGAGTTGTGAAATTTGGGTTAAGTCAAATAGTGATTGGGAAAAAATCAAAGATCATTTTGGGAAATTATGCCCAGCAATATTGGAGGGTTGGAAGAGAACGCGTGAACAACAATCAAAAGAATTTGAGGCAACTGAATCAATCAGTGATAGCGAAGACCAATCTGAAGCTTAGAACCAGACGCATAACTACCCAAATGCATAGCATATAACAACGCCATTCACTCAGATGGGCAGGATCGTGCGGTTTGAGTTTTTTTACCAGTTTTTATGTTTACTTGCTATTTACAAAGTCCAATTCCCCTGCCTACTGGTGATGGCGGACGTTCAGCCTGTAGGAAAAGGTATTTATCAAAAATTGACAAAAAACCAGCTTTCATATTTGACTTGTAAGCAACGATTTCGTCTCGAGACACCATTTGGGATGCCCTAATTTTCGCAATTTTGAACATGTGAGGACTTTTTCTACAGCCTCGTTAGCTCCATGAGAAGGCACATATCGCGCAAGCCAGAGTGAGGACAGATGAACACGGTATATGGTTTTCTGTGTTCTGCATTGAATATATGGATTAAGAATTAATGGATAAACAAGTTGTCTCCAAAAAAAGAGTTGCCGATTATGGCGAGGTGTACACCAGAAGGCGGGAAGTAAATGCCATGCTTGATCTGGTGAAGCAGGAAACTGAGAGGATTGAATCCCGTTTCCTGGAAACGGCCTGCGGTAATGGAAATTTTCTGGCAGAAATTCTGGAACGCAAACTGCATCTCGTTGAAACCAAATACAAAAAAAGCCAATTAGAATACGAGAGAAATTCCGTCCTTGCTGTTGCCAGCAACTATGGCATAGATATTCAGAAATAGGTAGTTAGGGACGCCCTTTAGTTTTGCAGTTTACAGATTATCATTAATATGCTAAGCGGTTATCATGCCAAGAAAATCGAGGATAGATGCGCCTGGGGCGTTTCATCATATCATAGCACGCGGGAT
>VMSQ01000011.1 GCA_013792055.1 Desulfobacteraceae bacterium | reverse complement strand
TATGAATTTAATCAATAATCAAGGTGACCCCATTTATGGAGATAGAAAGAATTATAAGGGAGAATCGCCGCTATTTTTGGGACAAAGGTCCGTTAAGTCCGGAACGGGATAAATACATCATAATTGAGCGTGTACTTGAGTTTGGGACAGAAGATGAAGTGCAACTAATTTTAAACTATTACGGGACTGAATCTGTTAAGGAAGTTGTCAGAAAAAGCAGAGAGCTGAGCCCAAGAACTGTAAACTATTTTGCTTTGCTGTTTGGACTTTCAAGAGGGGAGACAAGATGTTTCTCAGATGTATCACCCAGGATATGGCAGCCATACTGAACAGCAACGCAATTGCCTGTCTTCCAAAAGATGTGTATCTGGCAGGAGGAAAAATTCAAATCCAGTTTCAAGGTAACAAAAAGCAGGATCACAAAAAACACACTTGTCATGAACCTGAATGAAACAGGATTCAGCATCTTTACCTACAAATACCCTTTATTGAATAATCCCGCAACCATGGAGAATATACCCCTTCCTGTTGCTTCGCAACTCGATTTATCATTGATGAAACTGGTGGCAATTAATCAGAGGGGAAGTTGTAAAGATTTTGTCGATCTCAAAATTTTAATTGAACGAAATAACCTTACATTTAGGTGGCTTGCGGAGAAACTTACCGGCAAGTACAATATCGGCAGCGAGATGTACTTCCAATTAAAGAAAAGTCTTGTGTATTTTGATGATGCTGAGAAAGACTTAAATATCTACGTGTATAGCGAAGATAAGAAATCTTTTGAAATACTTGAGAAAGAAGATTGGGAGGCAACAAAGATATTCTTTGAGGAATTTGTAATGGCTAATGGCCGTTAGGAATTTCCTTAGCCAATATTGACCAAGAGTTAGCGTTGCGGCTCTCCATTGTGAATATCGAAGTAATGGGAAACCTTATTAAACTTCATAATTCGACATTCCTTGTTCGATATTCAATAACGAGTATTCATTTCCTTAAGTCAACAGTATTGGCTCTCACAGCCTCCACCGTGACCACGGTTGGCCGTACGCGAGACTATAGCAGGAAAATGGCTGTCGGGATTGCCTCTACTCTGTGTCCGGCTATTTCCGTTTCAGACCATATGGTGCTGTTTAAAAGAATCGCTTTTTGTGGGGAGTATTTGGAAAGAAATGAACGATACCCCCGGCTGATCGTTATCTGTTTCAGAATCCCGGATTTTACTTCTATGCTTTGAACCGGTTTGATGCCTGATATTATGAAATCGACTTCAGCCCCGGACTTGGTCCGCCAGTAGTTGACTCTATGAGACGGAAGGCGGTTTCTGAAAGCATGAGAGGCAACGATTCCTTCTATGATCTTACCGGTGTCAGAGCGTGTGCGTAAATCACTAAAACCACCCATAGCAAGATTACGCATTCCGGCATCGGCAAAATAGATCTTGGGCATCTTGCTTAATTCTGTTCTGGGATTTGAAAAAAGAGGCGTTAGGCGTTTTATAACAAACGTTTCTTCCAGGTAGTGTATATACCTTGTGATAGTTTCACGGTGGATGCCTATCGTGGAAGCCAGCTCCTGTATATTAACGAGTCCGCCTTGCTGTACCGACAATAAGGCTGCCAGCTTTCGAAATGCAGGGATATTCTCCACCTTCAGGAATCCTGCAATATCCTTTTCAAGATAGCTGGAAAAGATCTCATTGAGTCTTAATAATTTTTTTTCGGGGTCATCAGTTAAAACCGGCGCAGGGTAACCACCGTAAAGTCCGTAGTCGCGCAGGGCATCATTCAGAGCGCCTATGTATAAACTGTAATTCTGGGTATCGAGAGCAGGCAGCGAAGATAAAGCCGGCACAGTCTTTACATATTCAGAAAACGAGAGCGCTTCTATATGAAAAACCTGCTTTCGCCCTGTCAGCGGTTCGTGTGTTCTTGTACGAATATCCAGTGATGATGAGCCGGTTAAAATAAATTTTATTGGAAGACGCAGGTCAAAAAGCGCCTTGATGAATATGCCCGGATCAGGAAGACGTTGCACTTCATCAATAAATACAAAGATGTTCCGCTCTCTTTCTGCATCCAGAAAACGCAGAAGACTTCCCTGATCTTCCAGAAATTCCGAAATTCCGGAAAGATCAAGATTAAAGTAATAAATGTTCTCAGGCCCAACACGGCCGGTTCGCATCAGCCAATCAATCAATTGATAAAGAATACTGGTTTTCCCAACCTGCCGGGCGCCGGAGAGAATCAAAATCTCAGGCTCATCGAGCCAATTCACCAATTCCCTGGTGACGGATCTCCAGATATTCGGAACACCCCACTCCCTGCCTGTTCGCCAGGGATTTGAGAGATTGAATGTGGTTATATCCATAAAACAACCCTGCTAAAATTACTATGATGTGTATATATAGCAGGATATTTTGCTGTTTGCAAACATTTTTTTGTATTAGCAGAGATAACGGTAAATAGACGAGTTAGTCGAGTTAACTCCGCAATTGGTCGAGTAGTCGAGTAGGGAAATGGTCGAGTAGGGAAATGGTCGAGTAGTTGACGCTTGAGCATTTGGATTTTGCTCTGCGGGAGCGGCTGGGCTTCAGAAACCCCAACCCGACACCGATCCTCAAGAGAAAGAAATTGACAGGCGATCAAGCTTAGGGTATATTTTAATATAATAAAAAGCATACATTAGAGTTTATGGATGCGGTAAATACATTCAATATTTCGATACGATATCCAGATGAAAAACTTAAATTTTACAAAATGTGTACCCGTGAATTCACTGAGGAACATTTTCATCGCATAAAGGAGATTTATAAATGTCTTCTGCAAAAGATAAAGCCATAAATAAGGCAAGGAAGCTTATAGGACTATTGAAAACAAACGGCATTGATGTTTATGAAGCATACGTGTTCGGGTCTGTTATCAACCCACCGCTTTTTTTCGCTGATATAAAGAATAAGGGTATTCGAGTGATTTAACAATTAAGAACTTTGAGGGATGATGCAGTAGGGAAATGTTCGAGTAATTGAGTGGTTGCTTTCAGCTTTCATCTTTGAGCATGGAAAGACCGGTTTATTTCTCTGTGGCTGACTGTCAATTGGAGAGTTGTTTTATACATGATGTTTTTCCTTTGCTCCAGGCTTTTTTGGCAGCAGCGGAATTAAACAACGTAAAGCCTTATTCACAGCTTCCGAGTCGGGAAAATACTCTCGTATATCTGGTTCAAGCATCACTGCACCATCTTCAAGTTTGAAGTGCTGCACGAGAGTTGTTCCATCAGCTTTGTGAATCTTCACCGTATGTCCCGCACGATAGGCTTTGTAATACTTGCCTCGGACACCACCAGTCATACTTTTGAAATCATATTCAGAACGTATGTCATCATTATCCGCTTGTTTAGAAATTCCCTTCTTCATATGCGCTCCTTTCAATATAGTCTGAAACGGAAATAGCCGGACACGCAGTAGAGGCAATCCCGACAGCCATTTTCCTGCTATAATTTCCCACTCGACCACTCGACCAATTTCCCACTCGACCACTCAACTATAAAACAAGAACGGAAAGAGTGCCGCAAGGCTGCTGGAAGCAAAAGCGTATGCAGGTTTTCAGCAGCCTACGCAGGCCTTTGGGGAAGAGAAGTTATGGGATTGTAAACGCAAGCTCATTGCTTCTTACAGTAGCGTCGTCCGGAAGTGTGTAATAGTAAGTAACAGTATAATCTCCTGAAGGAGCTGCGGCTACATCCAGAGTTACCCTGCATAAAACCTTTGCACCTGAGAAGCTGTAGTTTGTGTCAAGGGTGTATAGATGCCCGTCAGAATGGTGAGTTGAGCCTATGCAGCAGCAATAACCTTCATTGCTATGAGCGCTGGTAGAGTAAGAAGCAATAGCATCGCCAAACTTAATTTCTTTTACCCTTGTTTCACTTGCACTGCGGCAGTAGCTGGACATCATACCTGATGTTTCCTCATAACAGGGGCTTGCAGGAGCAGCTATGTAAACCTTGGTAATAGTCAGTATTTTCGGATGATGGTTGTTCAGTATCGGGATATTAACATATGAGATTCCGCTTTCAACAGGTCCTTGCTGGCCGCATTTATGACCACCCATACCACCACCACCCCCATCGCTGTAGATGGAAGGCAAACCGATCACCAGCCCCCCGGCCAGCAGGATAAGCATAGCGGAAATAAATATGATGCCTTTTTTTGAAATTGCTGATAAGTTTTTCATTGTTTTTTACCTCCCTTAATACAAGATGATCAAATAGTTTACCCTCTTACGTTATATACTTGATTATGATCAATATGTTGTCATCAGACAGGAACAAAACCGTTGCATCTTGAAACATAAGTTGTACTTAACGTTACAGGGTTAAATGGTTAAATGGTTGATTAGTCATGAACCAAAGATCAACTACAAACACTGCCGCAAGGCTGCTAAAAGCACCGGCAGAATTTTCAGCAGCCTTTGGATGCCCCTGGGGGCAAGCAAAATTATAGATTAAATGTCTCAGTGTTGTTACGAGCATCGGTCGCCTCTCCCGGGAATCCAAAGTAGTATGTTACAGTATATGTGCCAGTGGGTCTTGAGTTATGGTCTCTGCGAAGTGTAATTCTGCACCATACTTTCGCTCCGGATAAATCATATTTGTTATCATTCATATTAAACGAGTGTTGCTTTCCATTACAACCGGTTTTGCTGCAGCAGCACTCACCACTGGAAGTTGAAAAAACAACTATGTCATCTGCGTCCCCAAACGTATTGTCATCACTAAATCTGATCTCTTTTACTCTTGTCTCATTCTCCTCCTTGCCACATTGAGTAGAACATTCACCCGGGACCTTGACGTACATCTTGGATATAGTCAGTGTTTGTCCTGTATTGTTCAGAGTCGGAATAGTAACGTATTTGGTATAACTGCCCATCCCACCGCCACCGCATCCATCCGAACTATTGGGCAAAACAGCTATCAAAACTCCGGCTGTGATCATAATTGCAGCAAAAATAAATATGATGCCTTTTTTTGAAATCGCCAATAAGTTTTTCATTGTTTTTACCTCCCTTATATAAGATGGTCAAGTTGTTAAATGGTTAATTGGTCGAGTTGTCAGGAAACAATCAGAGATTAAACTCTAATCTACTAATAAAGAAAGCAATATTCGTGCCACACAAAAGAGCATAAAGCATAAAGCTAAAAGCTAAAAGCAGAGAGCAAAGAGCATAGAGCTAAGAGCAGAGAGCAGAGAGCTAACAGCTAAGAGCAAAGAGCTAAGAGCTAAGAGCATAAAGCTAAAAGCAAAGAGCTAAGAGCTAAGAGCATAAAGCTAAAAGCAAAGAGCTAAGAGCTAAGAGCTTGCCCCTAAATTCTTACAAATTACAGTAAATAGTTTGACAAAATTTGTCATTTTTTACATATAATTTGAGAGTCCAAAGTTCTGCCGTCATGCCGGACTCGATCCGGCATCCAGCTTCATTATGCTGTTGGAATTATTCTGGATTCCGGCTTTCGCCGGAATGACGTCACGAATGAATCAACCAAGAATATCGATGTGTTAAAAGAACTTTGGACTCTCAAGACAGATAAGACACCGATCAATTTTCGTTCCATGTGCTTATCGCTTAAAGGAATGCCTTTTCATGAGAATCAGTTTGCCTGTATTATGGTTAATAGGGCGGTTCACTTGGATCTAACGTGATCGCCTGACCTGCAACCCAGACTCTAAAGCGTTGTAATATGATCTCTCTTTCCGCTACACCGACTGTTCCTGTTGATGTCAGCGTATTATTAGAATTATCGTAAACGAGATTGAAGCTCCCGTCGCCCAAAGCCTGGTTTTTGGGGAAGTAATTTTCGTTGGTCGGATCTGCAAGGAAGCCTGGCTTACCCATTGGATTCTTGACGTCCATTGCATACCGAATGCTATACTCTATCCCTGCCTGTGCAATAGCATAAGCCTGCGTGGACTGGACATAAAGGGCTTCAGATCCATGTTTGGCAATCATCACATAAGAAAAAACTGTTATAAAAACAGCAAAAATAGTTATGGCGATAATGAGAGTAATCAGTGTAACGCCCTTATTTCGGAAATGACCTGATAACATTCTTCTCATGATTGAAAATTCTCCTGCCAATGCCCGCCAAAATTTCTTCCGGAAGGTTTTTCCTCATTTGGATAAGCTAAATTCTTGGGACAAATATAGCTCCTAAGCGTAACCTCTCCAGCTCCAGCTCCTGCTTCTTGTAGTGTAAGTGTGATAGTTATTTCTTCTCTAACCGGAGGCGGTGTCGGTGTCACCCGCGCAACCGTGAATGTAGAAACATTATCAGCGAGGGTTACCGTGGTGGTGCCGACTCTTTGCAGCGTAGTGCCGGAAAGCTGAAATGTTATAACGTAAGTTGTGGTTTCCTCAAGAGTTCCGTGGCTTTTTGTAAAGGTTAGTGTGGAATATGGATTTCCGTCGGATGTCGGAGCCGAAATAGACTCTGCATCTCTCAATTCCCTGCTGATTCTTTCCATAACCATTGTAGCCTGATCAAAAAGACCTTTTTGTTTTTCCATCATGGAATAAGTATGAATACCTGTAGAAAGAAAGTGAAAACCGAAAATGCTTAAGATGGCAAGTACGATAATAACAATTATTATCTCTATAAGGGTGAAGCCATTTTTATTTTTAATCCGCAGATTCCGCAGATTGCGCAGATTACACAGAGGGGGCAGTTCATTAGATTTATATTTTATATTATCAATCATTTGTACGCTTGGTTACTATAGAATAATAATTAAAAGCTCTATCATATGGATCGGTTACCGTGACATCTATTCTTACATACTTTGTGGCAGAAACTGTGTATTCGGTTTCAAGATCATAGCTTGGATTTACAGGATTTATATAGTATATATCCCAGGTTTTTTCGTAACCAGAAGGCAATGAACCAATAGCATTATTTATATCTATTACTACCCCGCTCGGAGGTGGAGGAGGTGAATGTTCAGTAGCATCAGGAGCTGAACTGGTACCGGTTAGAGTAGGAAAATCATTAGCTGTTATCACTTCTAAAATCTTCTGCCCCAAAAAATTAGCTGTAACCGCTTTTTCCGGCTTTGTGCTGTCTTTAATAAGAGTCATAACCGGACTAATAATCACAGGCAGAGCCACTGCTGCCACAATGATAAAGACGATCATTTCTATCAGCGTTATACCTTTTTGATTTTTTAATACCATGTTACCATCCTGCCTGATTAATAGCGTGTTAGGCTGAAGTCCGAAGGCTGAAGCTCCCTAACAGCCTTCCACCTTCAGGCTATCCACCTGAGTAGTTACGTTGTTATGTACTTTTATGCTGCTTTGTGCTTTGCAATTAGTTCGCGGACCGCTGGAACTAGTTCTGTAGGGACTTCCATTACCGTTTGGTCTTGCGCTTCAAATGCTGCCTCGTCTTCGGCTACTGCTTCTTCCTCAGATAGCGATTCATAATGCGCCAGCACCCTTTTCACGCGTTTTGAGTCCCAGCCAGGTGGAAATTTGCTCTGTTTCATTTTTACTTTCTCCTTCTGCGACGGCGATATGCTATTAAAGGCTTACCTCGTAGCTCATAGGCAGTGATAATGAAGATACTGTTCGGTTTCGGATCAGTGACATAAATCACTCTGAGATGACGCCCGTCCGAGGTACGTCCAATAGCAACTCTCGACCCTTTTTTGCCTGGCCGATCTTCACCAGGATTTGACAGAATTTCCTCTACTTCTATCTCCTCAACATCATGTCCGTAGATGTGCGGTAATCCTGTTTCTGGATCAATGTAATACCGAATCTTCAATATACCATCTTGCTGGATTTCGTATTTAACATCGTATGCATATTATTATCGGTGACTTATCTCTACTCAATGACTACGCCCCGGCTTTCGTCGGGTGCACTATCTATGTTATGCCCTTTATTCTTCTATACCTATGCCTACCAGCTTTTACAACAACAAATGCTTTTTGCAAATCTTCTTCACTGTATTCCTTTTGATCTGTAAGGAATTTCATGCCGCCTCAGTCTCAATTTTTATATCTTCTGACATTATGATATCAGAAAACCCCCCGGCTACCCGATTTATGTGGGGTTATTAAGAAGAGCATGCACTATCATATGCTCAACGTTTTTACTGGCATTAATATGTAATAATTGTATATCTTTATTGTTTAGAGCAAAAACACGGAAAATCTCATCAGCAAACGCTTGGCCGATTGCTTCTACTCCATCAAAATCAAGGATTACTATTTTAAATTTGTCAATTCTCAATAGCAATCTTTTAGCTTGTGAGCGGGAAACAAGAAGTTCATCACCATATTGAACAAGACGAACAGGTATGATAGTTTTATTGAATCCATAATTATCTTCAGATGTGAATTTGTCAAAAATCTTTTTAATGGTTCTCGATGAGTTATTCTTCATTTTCATAAAAACACTTGTTCCTGTTTGAAATTTTTGTCGTTCCATTATCCAGTCGAGATCGTCAGTATGGTGGTGTGAAAAAAATGTTTTCCCAGAAAGAATTGTAAGATTATCTACCATGCGAGAAGAAAAGAAAATGCCCTCTCCAGTATGCCGTGAGGGGTCAGTTGTTAGCTTTCCTTTTGATAATTCTAAGACAGCATGGCTTTCATCTAACAACCCCAATTCTCTTTGGATTTTTTTAAATATGCCTTCACCGTCATCGAAAATATTGATTTCAGTTGAAACAGCTGTTTTTATTGTTTGTACGAGAATAAGGTTGCCCGCTGAATGATCAATTGCATTGTTAAATATTTCTGTAAAACAATAACTCCATATATCAACTACATTATCTGGGAATTCGTTTAATAAAAAGAGCATATCGTTTCGCCATACGACATCCTCTTGTATATTGCCATCAAGTGAATAAAATTTTTCCAACTGTTTGATAGGGCATAATAAATATCGACGATTTTTAGTTGACCCATTAGTTGATATCGCTTGTTGTTTTACTAAAAACTGGATATGTTTATTTACTGCCTGCCT
>VMSQ01000217.1 GCA_013792055.1 Desulfobacteraceae bacterium | reverse complement strand
TGGCAGGGTGCTCGACCCTTGAAGTTATTATATGCTTCTTATCAGGATTTGACGATATCGCTGCTCTTATAGCTGTATTGTCGCTTTCAGTTCCGCAACTGGTAAATATAATCTCCTCTGGCGCAGCTCCCAAAAAAACCGCCAGTTTTGCACGTGCTTCTTTTAATTTGTAACTTAAATTTCCGCCGAATGAGTGTATACTTGAAGGATTCCCGTAGCTTTCAGTAAAGTATGGAAGCATCTCTTTAAGAACTTCAGGGGCGACCTGTGTAGTGGCATTGTTGTCAACATAAATAATTTTCATTCTATACCTCCTTAACTACAAGCTCGGGATAAACAAGTTCTCGAAGTTTTGTCTCTACATAATGTTTAAGCGTTACCTGCGATTTGCTGCATGACGCACACATGCCGCTCAATCTCACAAAAACCGTATTGCCATCCACATCAACAAGCTCGATATCTCCGCCGTCTTTTCTTAGGGCAGGCTTGATTTCACGCTCAAAAGTCTCTTCAATCAGCTTGATTTTTTGAATATTGGTCAATTTTGCCGGTTTTTTCTTCACAGGACGATCTCTGCCAAGTGTCGAGTCTATTATCTCCTGGATTTTTTCGTGGCAACTTCCGCAGCCCCCGCCTGCTTTGACATAATTAGTGACATCCTCAATCGTTGAAAGATTGTTTTCCCTGACAGCCCGCTCTATTTCCAGGTCGGTTACACCAAAACACTCGCATACAATTTCACCCTCAATCCTTTTATCTTCCTCGCCGAGGTAATTGGCAATCGCTTTTTCAAGTGCATCTCTGCCCAAAACCGAACAATGCATTTTTTCTTTTGGAAGACCTCCTAAAAAATCGGCAATATCTTCATTTGTAACCTTTTTAGCTTCTTCCAGTGTAAGGCCTTTTATCATTTCGGTTAAAGCCGATGAAGAAGCAATTGCGCTGGCGCATCCAAAAGTCTGGAATTTTGCATCCTTGATCCTTTTGTTTTCGTCAAGTTTTAAAAAAAGTTTCAGGGCATCACCACATGCCATTGAGCCAACTTCCCCAACACCGTCAGCATCTTCAATAATGCCAGCGTTTCGAGGGTTAAGGAAATGATCTTTGACTTTCTCAGTATACTCCCACATGGGAATCCTCCTGTATTATAACAAAATTGTCGAAAAATTCGAAAAATATGTTAAGTACCTATCTACAATAATAATTATGTTTTTGCAAAAAAATGATAACTGAATTTTATTAAACCGGATACAATTTACAAATTTCGGTTATTGTTTCTTGACTTCAGTAAGATATTATGCCATTTATAAAAAAATTTAGTTTTAGCGTGACAATATGTTCTAATATGTTGATTAAAATTTAATTTAGGAGGTTTAATATGGCAGTTTATATTTACGGACACAAAAATCCTGATAGCGATTCTGTGTGTGCCGCTATTGCTCTTGCTGATCTGAAAAGCAAGATCGGCGTTAAGGCTGTGCCTGCTGCACAGGGCGACTTGAATCCTGAATCTAATTTCATTCTGGAAAAATTTGGGGTCAGCGCACCCGAAATCATAAGCAGTGGCGCTGGCAAACAGGTTATACTTGTTGATCATTCTGATCTTGCACAGAGTCTGGATGACTTAAAAAAAGCTGAAATTCTGGGCATTGTTGACCATCATAAACTCGGTGATGTAACTACTTCAAATCCTCTGGAATGCTGGATTTGGCCTGTTGGATGTACATGTACTGTAATAAAAGCAATGTATGATTTCTTTGGAGTTAAAATTCCCAAGAATATAGCCGGCATTATGCTGTGCTCCATCCTGAGCGATACAGTAATTTTCAAGTCAGCTACCTGCACAGACCAGGATAAGGAAGCTGCCAATGCTTTAGCCAAGATCGCAGGCGAATCCAATTTACCCGCCTTGGGTATGCAAATGTTCAAGGTTAAGTCAGCTGTTGAAGGCACACCCGTCAGGGAACTTGTATTGCGTGATTACAAAGACTTTGATATGAGTGGCAAAAAAGTTGGAATCGGCCAGCTTGAGGTCGTTGACCTGTCCATTCTGGATAGTGTCAAGCCTGCTCTTGCTAAGGACATCAAGGCTCTTAAAGCCGAAGGCAGCAGACATTCTGTATTCCTGCTGTTGACCGACATCATGAAAGAAGGCTCTGAAATGCTTATTGCATCTGACGATGAGTCTGTTGTGAAAAAAGCATTTGGTGTTGCTCCAGAGGGTGGAAAAGTCTGGCTGGATGGAGTTATGAGCCGCAAAAAACAAGTTGTTCCAAATTTTGAAAAAGCCTTTGCAAAATAGCAGTTATTATTTTCCATTAAAAAGCCCGGTTATGCATGCCGGGCTTTTTATTTAAACCGGAACATATTTTTTTAATGAATAATAAAACATTTTCTTTAAATTATGGGCGGAAAGCGTCATATTTTATATATTGTAATAGCCATTATAGCTTTAAACGCTATATATCTCATTGTTCACGACATGCCAGAAAAATCGCCGCCTTTAAATGAATTTGAAAAAAACATCCCACATGTAACCCAGCAACAATTTGATAAAAAGAAAGTTCATCTATATTTTGCCGATAAAGACAATTCCTTTCTAATAGCTGAAGAAAGAGCTATCCCTCAATCTCCTGATCCTGCAGAATTTGGCAAAGCCATAATTGAAGCCCTTATAAAAGGACCACTTGAAGGGCTTATGCGAACAATACCTGTGGATACAACTCTCAGCGCTTTCTATGTTACACAAGATGGAATCGCTTATATAGACTTAACCGAAGAGATCCAGGAGCAGCATCCCGGCGGAATTAAAACAGAACTTATTACAATATACTCAATAGTTAATTCATTAACTCTAAACATTTCCGGAATCGATGCCGTAAAAATACTGATCGGTGGGCACGAGTCCATGACTCTGGCAGGCCATATTGACTTGCGTTTTCCTTTTAAAGCCAACATGTTATTGATAAGATGAATAAAAAGAGCGATATTAATAGAATAAGAAATATCGGAATTATGGCACATATTGATGCCGGAAAAACAACCGTTACAGAGCGGGTACTTTATTATACTGGCCGATCACACAAAATCGGCGAAGTACATAATGGCGAAGCTGTAATGGACTGGATGCCCGATGAACAGGAAAGAGGCATCACTATTACTTCTGCCGTTGCCACCTGCCTTTGGAAGGACAGCGAAATCCATATCATAGATACTCCGGGTCATGTTGATTTTACAATCGAAGTAGAACGCTCTCTAAGAGTACTTGACGGGGCTATAGGTGTTTTCTGTGCTGTCGGAGGCGTGGAGCCACAATCGGAAACAGTCTGGAGACAGGCTGATAAATATCTTGTCCCCAAAATAGCCTTTATCAATAAGCTGGACAGAATCGGAGCTGATTTCTTCGGCACAGTTGATATGATGAAAAAAAAGCTGCATGCAAATCCGCTTATTATGCAACTGCCAATCGGACTTGAAGAAAACTTTGCAGGCGTAATTGACCTTATTAAAATGAAACAGATCATATGGGACGATGATACGCTTGGAGCAACATACACAACTGAAGATATATCCAGTGAATATATAGATAAAGCAAATGAATATCGCGAAAAGCTTATTGAAACTGTAGCCGAAGTCGATGACGAAATAATGGATACATATCTTTCCGAGTCTCCAATCATTGATGAAAGCCTTCTTAATGCTATACGAAAGGCGACTATTAATTTAAAACTGGTTCCTGTATTATGCGGAAGCGCCCTGAAAAATAAAGGAATTCAGCCTCTCCTTGATGCAATCATCCGTTTCCTTCCCAGCCCTGTGGACATTCCACCCATTAAAGGATCGCATCCCGATACCGGCGAATTGATTGAATGCCCGGCAAAAGATACTGCGCCGCTGGCAGCATTAATATTTAAGGTTTCAATGATCGAAGGGAGGAAACTCTCTTATGTCAGAATATACAGCGGGAAAATGGAAGCCGGCAGCGAAGTTTACAATCCTTTTCGCAAGAAAAAAGAGAAACTTTCCCGTATCCTACGAATGCATGCCAATAAAAGGGACCGGATAGAAAAGGCTGGTGCAGGCAGTATTGTTGGGGTCATAGGATTAAAAGAATCTTCAACAGGTGAGACGCTTTGCAGTATTGAACATCCTGTGCTGCTTGAAAAAATGGAATTTTATGAACCAGTAATATCTGTTGCCATAGAGCCAAAAACACATAGCGATCAGGAGAAACTGGATGAAGTTCTTAATAAATTTCTGGCAGAAGATCCGACACTAAGGCTTCGTGAAGACGAAGATACAGGGCAAAAAATTCTTTCCGGTATGGGAGAACTTCACCTGGAAGTCATAATCAGCCGGATGCAGCGAGAATTTCACACAAGCGTTAATGTAGGAAAACCACAGGTTGTTTACAGAGAAACCATAGCAAGTAAGTCTGAAGCGTCTGCTGTATTTGACAAGGAAATCGCTGGGCATCACCACTTTGGCGAAGTAAGATTGAAACTCAGGCCATTGGCCAGAGGAAAGGGTAACAAATTCAGATCAGACATTTCCCCTGAAACAATACCCGAAGTCTTTATTCATGCAATCGAAAAAGGAGTTATGGAATCTCTGGAAAGCGGGGCATTGATGGGATATCCGGTTGTGGATATTGAAGCAATTGTTATAGGCGGATCCTGCAAAGAATCGCTTGCCTCAGAACTTGCATATACTGTTTGTGCATCCATGGCCTGCAAAGAAGCTCTATTAAATGGAGAGCCCTTTCTCCTTGACCCGATTATGTCTGTTGAAGTTTTTGTTCCTGAATCTTTCATGGGAGATGTTATTGGTGATCTTAATTCCCGTGGAGGAAAAATTGAATCGATCGAGCCTAAAATAGGATTACACTCAATAAAAGCAAAAATCCCTCTTGCCCGGATGTTCGGTTACTCGACTTCATTAAGATCTGCAACCCAGGGGCGAGGGACATTTATTATGCAGTTTTCCCATTTTGACCGAATATAATTGACGGCAAAGTAAAAAGCCCATCTGCGGCGTTGTGCTTCACCTTTCGTCACTGCGACGTACTGTAAATACGCCTCATTCCTCAAAATTTGCACGCCTTGCATATGAACTTTTTACTTTGCCGTCAAAATTTATTGCTGAAGGTGGAAGCGAGCTTCGACCTTCGGTCTTCGGTCTTCATCCTGTTTTTACTGATTTCTTTAAGCATTTCTTTTATTTTAAGCTTTTTATCCGGGTCATCTGTTTTTAAGGCCTTATTAAGGTGAAATTCGGCGTTTTTAAAATTCCCCTCGTTCTTGTAATATAACCCGAGATAATAATGTGCATCCTCCAGCCTCCCATGCTTACCATAGGCATCGCCAAGAAAATACAGCGCCTGATTATAATCCGGATCTTTTTCTATGAGTTTTTCAAATGTATTCTCAGCATCTCTAAACATTCCGAGTCCTGTATAAGTACGGCCAAGAAAAAAAAGGCCTTCTATATCATCCGGGGCTATATTTAAAGAGGTTTTGAGAATTTTAAAGGCTTCTTCATAATGACCATCAAGAAAATATATCTTTCCCAGATCCCTTAATATATTAGGATCAAAAGCCCTTTTCTCCAGCGCCTTTTTAAGATTGATTTCTGCATCTTTAAAATTTCCTGTCCTTGCCAGTATAAGTCCATACCCATAAAGCGCTATTGGATCTGACGGGCATTCAGCAATCCGGGTTTCGAACTTTTTTAATACAAGACTCTCTTCTCCGTGCGTACTAACAAACCGCGCATGCGTTATTTGAAAATCATAAGGATCAATATTAAACACCTGCCCTGATGGTTTTTCACTGTCTTCAAGCCATGACCCAATATATACAATACGATCTTCCGAAGCAGGATGAGTAGTCAGATAGGTCGGAATCTCTTCAGGGCCGAACCATTGTTTACTCCTGATCTTCTTCAACATTGTCAACAGACCTGAACCACTGTATCCTGTTTTGTTAAGGCATTTCAAACCTATCTGATCAGCCTGAATTTCATCCTCGCGGCTATATGCAAGAGAAATTGATTGCCCTGCGGCAACCGATCCTAAAGTTAATGCGCTGGATGCCGTTCCTTTTCCT
This sequence comes from Desulfobacteraceae bacterium, assembly GCA_013792055.1. Lineage (GTDB taxonomy): Bacteria > Desulfobacterota > Desulfobacteria > Desulfobacterales > ETH-SRB1 > B13-G4. Next base: position 1,144 of record VMSQ01000217.1, on the reverse strand, counting down.
TCTAATCCAAGTAACATCCCTGCGGCTATACCTGCAAGCGTTATAAACCCAATTTTTGATTGTCTTTCAATACGTTGTGAAATATGGCGGCATACGACATGAGCTATTTCGTGGGCTAATATTCCTGCAAGTTCTTCCTCGTTTTCCATTGCCTCAAAAAGCCCGCTGTTTATAAAAATATTACCAGCAGGACTCGCAAAAGCATTGTAAACATTTTCTTTTATGATATAAAAGCGATAATTGAAAGGCTGTGGAGGAAGAGCGGAGACAATCTTATTGCCTATTTTATTAACATAATTAACAATAAAAGGGTCTTCAATGAGTTTAAAGTGTTCTAAAACAACTCTCATGAACTCACGCCCCATTTCTTCTTCCTTTTTAACTGAAATACTTAAAGCCGCTTTTGGAAAACATACATCAGTTAATAAAATCAGAGCGGTAAATATAATAAATATTTTTTTATAAAATCTCATTAGTTTAATTTAATTATCATTTTGCCAAACAGGTTTTGGTAAAACATAACATATTATATATCCTTTTCAAATAAAAAGTTTTGTGTTAATAATTCCATATGTCACAGATCATATGCATAGCAAACCAGAAAGGCGGTGTAGGAAAAACTACTACAGCCATCAATCTATCTGCCGCATTAGCAGTTTCAGAGAAAAAGACCCTTCTCGTTGATTGTGATCCGCAGGGGAACGCCACCACAGGAATGGGCATAGAAAAAGCCAGTATTTCCAAAACATTATACCATGGCATGCTTGGGGAAACGGGGATCAAGAGTCTTATTATGGACAGCGCGATAGATACTCTGAAGATCATTCCATCGAGAGTTGAACTCATAGGTTTTGAAGTGGAAATGATGTCACACCCTGAACGTGAACTTGCATTAAAGAAACTGCTTGGCCAAGTGAATAATTCATTCGATTATATAATAATAGACTGCCCGCCCTCGTTAAGCCTTCTGACGGTAAACGCTCTGACAGCAGCCGATTTAATGCTGATTCCACTTCAGTGTGAATTTTATGCTTTGGAAGGTCTTGGCCAGCTTCTGCGAACAGTAAAGCTTATAAAGCGCAATCTAAATCCAAATCTTAAAATTGCCGGTATTCTTTTAACCATGTTTGATAAAAGAACCAAC
>VMSQ01000302.1 GCA_013792055.1 Desulfobacteraceae bacterium | reverse complement strand
AGACCTTTGAAAAATGTTCAATTTTGTTCAAGTTCAAGGAAGGCGAAAATTTTAAATGCAGGAATACATTGAGTATTTCGAGGCTTAAAATTTGAGTCTGACGCCGAAATTGGGCAAAAGGGGGCGTTTTGCAAAGGTCTCTAAATCTGTAAGAAAACATTAAGTAGCCTCTGGTGAAAGAATAAAGAATTAATAAATATTTTTTTAAAATCGTGAATTCACGATATAAAAAAAATAATTCTGTGTCAATAAATAGCAAGATAACTTGTGATAAAATAATGAGTTTAAAATAGGAGGTCATAATTCTTGAACAAGAATAATATAAATTTAATATATAAAATATCATTTGACAACTATATTTCTATCATCTTAACATCAAAAATTGTACGAAAATTCTAATCTTAAGCTCAAGCGCATGAAATTGATTTCATCCAGAAAGGAAATATTATGATTTTAAGTTATAAAAGGATACTGAACATTAGTCTCTGTATATTAGGATTGTTTGTTTTTATTCTTGGTTGTGAAGAAAAGGCAACAGCTCCAAAAGATGAACTCCCTGTTACGGGAAATGTTACAATTTCTGATATTAAAGAAAATTACAAGACCTTGAGTGTTCAGAGTCCTGTTTTAAAAGGCACAATAGTTGAATTTAAAGATGTAACAAATTATACTTATCTATTGCTCGAAGATAAAACCGGCAAGGTATGGGCAGCTATTCCAAAAACACCGGTTAAGGTTGGAGAGGAAATAGCAATTGCCAATATTATGATTATGAAAGATTTTCACAGTAAAACTCTTGAAAAGACCTTCGATTTCATATTGTTTGCCGTAGCTTCAGAAGGATGTCCTTTAAAGGAGTCGGGAGGTGAAATTGTTTCCGAAATGCCTTCAGGTATGATGCCAGGCAAAATGTCCCCAGCATCTATGCCTCATGGAGCTATGCCTGCTATGGGGGATAGCACAAAAAAATCCAAGGCGGCTCCTCAGGATATAAAAGTCAGCAAGGCTGTTGGAGAGGATGCTTATACAATAGAAGAAATTTATTCCAAAAAGGAAGAACTGTCTCAGAAAACAGTTACTGTTCGAGCGATAGTCGTGAAATTTATGCCTCAGATTATGGGAAAGAACTGGATTCATATTCAGGATGGAACCGGCAGCGTTGAAAAAGGGAATAATGATGTTGCGGTGAGTAGCCTTGATACCGTAGAAATAGGTGAAGAAGTTATAGTTAATGGAACTTTAGGAATAGACAAAGATTTTGGAATGAGTTGCGCTTTTGGTGTTCTTATTGAAGATGCTTCTGTTAATAACGTCGAGTAGTTCCTGATTATTTATAGACTTTCAGATAAATAATTTCACTGCGTTATCAGTCAAAATCTTCGACGACGTACACATCAGCACGACTTACTCAGATTTTTCCTTCTAGCCTTGTGAAATGAATTATCTGAAAGTCTATAGTTTCTGAACGAAAACTGCTATTTTTCATTCAGGCACTATTTATTATCTCTCATCAATAGGTATGTATTTTTTTTCAGTTGGTCCCACGAATATCTGTCGAGGCCTTTGGAGTTTCCAGTTAGTCTCATCCATGCTTTCCTTCCACTGAGCTATCCAACCCGGCAGTCTGCCGATTGCGAACATGACTGTAAACATATTGGTGGGGATTCCAATGGCGCGCAAAATTATGCCGCTGTAAAAGTCTATGTTTGGATAAAGGTTGCGTTCTATAAAATAGTCATCCTTTAAAGCGACCTCTTCAAGCTCTTTTGCAATATCAAGCAAGGGATCGTGAATATTGAGTTTTGCAAGAACCTTGTCACACATTTCTTTCATTATTTTGGCGCGTGGATCATAGGTCTTGTAAACTCTGTGCCCAAAGCCCATCAGCCTGTATGGTTCATTGTTGTCTTTTGCTTTTTCAATTATTGTTTTTACATTATTGCCGCTTTCGGCAATTTCTGAAAGCATCTCGATAACTGCCTGATTAGCACCACCATGCAGCGGTCCCCATAGCGCTGCAATTCCAGCAGAAATTGCAGCATAAAGATTAACTCTTCCGCTGCCAACCATCCTTACTGCGGAAGTTGAGCAGTTCTGTTCATGATCAGCGTGAAGAATCCAGAAAACACTTAAAGCTCGCACTATATCTTCATCTATATGATATGGCTTGACAATATTATCAAACATCATGTTAAGAAAATTTGCACAATAAGGAAGATCCGGTCGGGGATAAACAACCATATGCCCTCTAGATATTCTATAAGACATGGCAGCTAAGGTTCTTATCTTGGATAGAAGCCTTGTAACTGTTATGTTAATTTCTTCTTCTAAGGTCTGGAGTTCCGGATAAAAGCTTCTTAAAGCATTAACCATTGATGATAATATGCCCATTGGATGAGAAGCTCTTGGAAAATTCTGAAAAAATATCTGCATGTCCTCATGCACAAGGGACTGGTCATTTAACAATACTGAAAAGCGGTTGAGTTCCTTTCTGGTCGGCAGAACACCATTTATCAGAAGATATGCTGTTTCTTTAAAACTTGCATATTTGGCAAGCTGTTCAATAGGGATACCGCGATATCTCAGAATTCCCTTTTCACCATCCATATATGTTATGGAACTGCAGCAACTGCCTGTGTTTGCAAAGCCTGGATCCATTGTAATCAAACCAGTCATCTGGCGGAGATTCGAAATATCGAAAGCTTTTTCACCTTCTGTGCCCACTATAACGGGAAGTTTATATGTTTTTCCTTGATATATAAGCTCTACATATTCATCAGCCATATTATTATATCCTATATCCTTTATAAATTTGTCTTTTAAAAATTAAAATACTATAAATAAGCATTGCAGTCAAGTAACCTAAAAGACTATAATAAATAAAATTGTTATCATTCCATTAATAAAGTAAGTTCATTACAGTTTAAAGGAGAAACATCATGTCTTTTAAAGAGAATCTTTTAAAAAAGATAAAAATCGACAAGATGTCAAAAATTGTTCTTAATTCTATAGGCTCTCCTGACAGCGGTAAAAAGATTGACAAAGAAACAATGCGAGAGCTTCTTGAAATGAGTCCTTATAAATTCAGGAAGGAAAGGGATCTTGATCTCTATATAAAGGGAGCTGAGGAGGGTATTGAGAAAATTTTGGTGCTGGATAACGATCTTGCAATTTATAAGACTACTGTTGAAGATGTGGGCATGCGCAAAACTCCGACCGTAAAGGAAATGCTTAACATCGGCAATATTATCAAGATATTAAATGATAAAGATGTTGTTATCAGTAAAAAAGGGGAATCCCTTAGAACAGTCCAAAATGAATTAATAGAGATGATAGATCTTTCTTTTAATAAATCTGATATTGAGGAAATTGAAAAAGATGGTTTAGATGCTTTGGAAAAATGGGATGCAGATGGTGTGAGCGAATGCCTTTCCCTGTTTGCCGAACTACTTGGTTACAGGTCTCCGCCCAAGGTTATGAAGATTATCAACCACAGCGTCATGGGCTCTTTGACAAAAAAGGAGAGTGGGGAAGTTATGTTTGGTCCGGTTGTTATTTACAGCACAACCAATAACTACCTTAAGCTTATTGATGAACAGATTGGAAGTCTTGATAAAGAAAAGATAGAACTTATGCATCATATTGCAGTTGGAAAGGAGGCTGCTCCGTTTGAAGGGCCCTTAGTTCTTCAATACCTGAAGGAAGAGGTTTTAAAGCGGAATTTTTGAACCGCAATAGCGAGCGCATTCCCAGTAGCTTGCTGCGGGGTTAGCGAGCGAATCTAAAAATGGCTAACTTCCTTACGGTCGAAGATTCCCTGTAGCTTGCTACATGGAATCTTCAATTCAAAAGCAATAAAAACGGGCAACTCTGCTGCCATTAATTATTTTGTGATCGGGGCGAGAGGATTTGAACCTCCGACCCCTTGAACCCCATTCAAGTGCGCTACCAGACTGCGCTACGCCCCGATTTTTCATATTTAACACTTTGGACATGCCATGTCAAGAAATGGCAGACTATTTATAAAAGCAGTTTAAATTTAAAATAACCTTCTGATATTATTTTCTAAATTATCATATATAATATGGATTCAAAAAATATACTACGACCTGCCCGACTTAAACCAGGCGATAAAGTCGGGATCGCTGCTCCTGCCAGCCATTTTGATATGGAGAATTATAATCTTGGTGTTCATGTTTTGGAATCAATGGGATTCCATGTATCTGTTTTAGACGGTATATTTGACAGAAATGGATATCTTGCCGGACCTGATGTTAATAGGGCAAATTCGCTGAATAAACTTTTTGCAGACACTTCAATAAAGGCTATTATTTGTGCAAGAGGAGGATATGGCTCGATAAGAATTCTTCCATTATTGGATTATAACATCATAAGGAATAATCCAAAGATTTTTGTTGGATTCAGCGATGTGTCTGCAATCTTATCTACTATATATGCAAAATGCGGTTTTGTAACATTTCACGGCCCAATGGTAACAACTCTGCCTGATGCTTCTCAAAAGACGAAAGAATCAATGATGGCCGCTTTTTTTTCAGACAGTAAGCTTGAAATAACGATAAAAGAGGGCATTACACTTAGGCAGGGTTCGGCTTCAGGGATTGTTTCAGGAGGGAATCTTGCCACGTTATGCCATCTGGCGGGGACTCCTTTTGAACCAAGTTTTAAAGGGCATATTCTTTTTCTTGAAGACAAGGGGGAGCCTACATATAAAATCGACAGAATGCTGACTCAGATGAAAATGGCCGGATTTTTTGAAGGTATTGCCGGCCTTGCTCTAGGCTTCTTTGAAGATTGTGGTGAGATTAAAGAAATTTTTAGTATTGTGGATAATATTTTCAAGCACAATGATATCCCTATTCTTGCTGGTTTTGAAGCAGGGCATGGGAGAAACAATATTACTATTCCGTTTGGAATTACAGCAACTCTTGATTCTGATAAGCATTTACTTTCATTTCATGAGGTCGCTACATCATAAATGGTAACCGCCGTGAACCGTGAACCGTTACCCAAAGCTTTATCTCCTATGAATAAAATTAATGATTTGATGAAAAAGGGCGTCAAAGAAGGAGTATTCCCTGGGGGTTTGCTTTTGGTTGCAAAAAATGATTTAATTATTTTTTTTGAGGCTTATGGATATGCAAATATATTCTCAAAGCGCATAATGACAAAAAACACTATTTTTGATTTGGCTTCTCTAACAAAACCTCTTGCAACTACACTGGCTGTAATGAAGTTGATTCAGCAAGGGGAACTGGATCTTGAGCAAGATCTTGGGGCATTATTGCCTGAATTTAGAGATACAGATAAAAAACAAATAACCATTAGAAACCTTCTTTGTCATAATTCAGGCCTGCCTGATTATCGGCCATATTATATTGAGTTACTAAAAATTCCTTATAATTTTCGAAAAAAAGGTTTAAGGAACTTTCTCATAAATGAGCCTCTTGTATATCCTGTAGGTAAAAGTGTATTATATAGCGACCTTGGATTTATGATTCTTGGATGGATTGTTGAAACGGTATCTGTAAAATCGCTAGACAACTTCGTAGTTAATGATATTTACAGCCCCATTGGGCTTGAGAATCTTTTTTTTATAAACCTTAATTCCGAGAGCCATATGGGTTATTTTGCTGCTACAGAACTTTGTACCTGGCGTAGAATACTTATAGATGGTTTAGTGCACGATGATAATGCCTATGTTGTTGGCGGGATAGAGGGGCATGCTGGTCTCTTCGGGACCGCTATGGATGTGAATGTCCTCTTATCTTCACTTTTATCTGTTTTCAATGGGCATTCATATATTTTTAAAAAAGAGTTAATAGATAAGTTTTTTGAACAGCAGGAAGATTCAGATAGAGCGCTTGGTTTTGATACGCCATCTTTACCTGATTCAAGCAGTGGCAGCCGGTTTTCTAAAAATAGTATAGGGCATCTTGGTTTTACCGGGACATCATTTTGGATGGATCTAGACAGGTCAATTATCGTTATACTTTTAACAAACCGTGTACATCCATCACGTGATAATAATAAGATAAAGAGATTTAGGCCAATATTACATGATACTGTGATGGATATTATTTTATAAACACTGAATATTGACTTTTTATAAGTTCATTAATTTTTATTTGTAATAACAGGATATTTTTGGTAGAGATTCATTATTTGATTAACAGAATAACATATGCGCTTTTACTATCGAGCGAGAATGAGGAGCCATGGGTTTATTTTTAGACGGTATTTTAGGTATGTTTTCAAATGATCTTGCCATTGATTTAGGGACTGCGAATACACTTGTTTATGTTAAAGGCAAGGGCATTGTGTTAAGTGAACCCTCAGTTGTTGCTGTGCGTACTGATAACAGGTCGAAAAACCGAATATTGGCAGTGGGGCTTGAGGCGAAAAATATGTTGGGAAGGACGCCCGGACACATTGTGGCCATTCGTCCAATGCGGGATGGAGTTATTGCTGATTTCGAAGTCACTGAGGCAATGTTGCGTCATTTTATTCGCAAGGTGCACAACAGGCGGGCATTTGTTAGGCCAAGAATTATTATTGCAGTACCATCGGGAATTACTCAGGTCGAAAAGCGTGCTGTTAAGGAATCGGCTGAATCAGCGGGAGCCCGAGAGGTATTTTTAATTGAAGAGCCTATGGCCGCTGCGATAGGGGCGGGACTTCCTATTACAGAACCTATATGTAATATGGTAGTAGATATTGGTGGTGGTACAACTGAAGTTGCCGTGATCTCTCTGGCAGGAATTGTTTACAGCAGGTCTATCAGGGTGGCTGGTGATAAAATGGATGAATCAATAATACAGTATATCAAAAGAAAATACAATCTGTTGATTGGCGAGAGAACTGCCGAGATTATTAAAACATCAATAGGTAATGCTTATCCGGATCCCCAGAATCTGGAAACAATTGAGATCAAGGGCAGGGACCTTGCATCAGGGATTCCTAAAATTCTTGCCATTGATTCCGAAGAGATAAGGGTCGCGATTTCTGAGCAGATAGATGCTATCGTTGAGACTGTTAAAATAGCTCTTGAACAAACTCCACCTGAACTGGCTGCCGACATAGTTGATAGAGGAATCGTATTAACAGGCGGAGGCGCTCTGTTGAAAAATATAGATAAGCTTCTTAGGGAGGAAACAAATCTTCCAATAACAATAACTGATGACCCATTATCCACAGTTGCACTAGGCTCGGGTATGGCTCTTGAAAGTATTGAAATACTCAAACAAGTTGTGATCACATAGTTTTATGTTCTCGAAAAAAATGGTGATGATAGTTGGCGCGGTTGTTTTGATCGTTGTTAACATCATAATCCTTTCAGTTAACGGTAGCCGATATTCTTCTTATGGGTCTGGGCAGATTGCTATTTTTTTTATTGCACCTTTACAGAAAACTGTTAACCAATCCGTTCAATTTTTAAAAAATATATGGAGCCATTATTTTTTTCTGGTTTCGGTTGCAAAAGAAAACGATAATCTTAAAAAAGCGATAAATCATGCCATAGATAAGAACAATAAGTATCGTGAAATAGAAATTTCCAATTTTAGACTCCGTAACTTATTGAATTTCCGAAAAACTATGCCTAACCGGGTCCTTGTCGCCAAAGTTATTGGCCGGGATCGCTCTCCCTGGTTTAAAACAATAATTATAGATAAAGGCAAATCCGATGGAATTGAAAAGGGTTTGCCTGTGGTGGTGCCTGAAGGTATCGCAGGGCAGATTATAGATGTTAGTTGCAATTATTCCAAGGTATTACTGATTATTGACCAGAATAGTGCTGTAGATGTTTTAGTTCAGAGAACCAGGGACAGAGGGCTTGTCAAAGGCCAATCAGATGGAAGATGTCTTGCTAACTATGTATTAAGAAAACATGATATTAAAGTTGGAGACACAGTTATTTCTTCGGGTTTAGATGGCGTTTTTCCTAAAGGCCTGCGCGTTGGTTATATTTCGGAAATTGTCAAGCGCAATTCAGGTATGTTTCAGGAAGTAACGGTTACGCCTTATATGGATTTTGAAAAACTTGAAGAGATTTTAGTGGTATTGGATCCTCCAAAACATGATTTTGTGAGTGAGCAATGACGTATTGTTTTTATATCTGCGTCTGTCTCTGCCTTGTAATTTTTCAGACAACGATTATACCTCATATCTCTTTATTCAATAATTTTTATGACCTTTTAGTCCCCTTTATTATTTATCTCGGTCTTTTCCGTTCCGCCCGTGAAAGCATCCCTTTTATACTTGTGCTGGGATTTTTAATGGATAATCTTTCAGGGGCACCTTTTGGCCTATATGTAACAACATATTTCTGGCTGTTTATTATTGTTAAGTTAGTTATTAGATATTTACATGCACGCAATAATATTCTGTTGCTGTTTATTGTCGCTGCCGGCGTATTGATGGAGAATATCATATTTATTGCCAGCGTTTCTATCCAGGGTCCGGATTTGCAGTTTTCTGCTATTACTATAAGGACTGTTATTTTTCAAATTCTATGGGCAGTATGTACAGGATTCTTTTTTCTAATATTTTTTAATCACATTCATAAGAAATTGGAAAAATGGTTTAATGAAATAATCGCTGAAAAAACTAAAATAATATAGAGAAACTTTTGAGCAAATACTTGCAGAGCACAGATAGTGATTGGTATAAAAAACGTTTGACCGGGGTTGTCTTTTTGGTCTTAACGGCTTTTTTAGTACTTATTGCCCGCCTCTTTTATCTCCAGGTGATTGAAGGGAATGAGCTTAGACGACTTTCAGAAAACAACTGTATACGATTGCAAAATATAGACCCTTCAAGAGGATTAATTTTTGATCGCAATGGAAAGTTGCTGGTTGATAATAGGCCCTCGTTTGATTTGAATATAATTTTGAAAGATGCCAAACCTGTTGAACATACAATTGAAATGCTCTCTCAATATATAAATGTTCCGGCAACAGAGCTTATGGCAAAAATCAGCCGTAACAAGGGAATATCATCCTATACACCGATTTTATTAAAACAGGATATAGGACGAGATGCGTTGGCTGCTATCGAGGTTCATAAATATGATCTTCCTGGTATTGTTGTTAGCGTTAAACCAAGAAGACACTATATTTATAAGCAAAGTGCGGCTCATCTAATAGGTTATTTAGGTGAGATTAGTTCCGATGAGCTTAAATCGGGGAAATATTCTGGTTATAACGCAGGAGATTATATTGGAAAGTTCGGTGTGGAAAAAACTTATGAGAGCATATTGAGAGGTAATCGTGGAGGGCGGCAGGTCGAGGTGAACGCGGCAGGGCAGGTTGTTAGAGTTTTGAGAACCGTTGATGCGGTTCCTGGCCATAATATTTATCTTTCAATTGATTGCTTACTCCAGAAAAAAGCTGAAGAACTTTTGGAAGGTTTGGCCGGCGCAGTAATAGCTATGGAGCCGGCTACAGGACGGATACTGGCTATGAGCAGCAGCCCTGCATTTGACCAGAATGCATTTGTTAACGGTATGTCACACGAGCAATGGGATTCTCTTGTTTCCAATCCATTCAGGCCAATGGAAAACAAGGCTATCAATGCTGAGTATCCCCCAGCTTCGGTATATAAGATAGTGACAGCCATAGCAGCTCTTGAGGAAGGAATAATTGATGCAAATACATCATTTTATTGCCCAGGATATTACAAGTGCGGGGATCGGGTTTTTAGATGCTGGGAAAAAAGAGGACACGATAAAGTTAATGTTGTGAAGGCATTAGCTGAATCATGTGACGTTTTTTTTTATCAGGTCGGCCAGAAACTGGGTGTTGATAGGCTGGCATGGTATGCCAGAGCTTGCGGCTTGGGATCAGCGACAGGAGTTGACCTTGATCATGAAGCAAAGGGTTTGATACCAACCGCTGCCTGGAAAAAGCGTCGTACAGGCATTGGGTGGCAGTTGGGTGAAACGCTTTCCGTTGCTATAGGGCAGGGCTATGATCTTACCACTCCTTTGCAGATGATAACTTTGATTTCTGGAATAGCGAATGGAGGAATAAGGTATAAGCCATTGATTCTTAGGAAGGTAGAGACAGCAGAAGGCGAAATCGTTAATGAAAACAATAGTAAGGTTACAGGCAAGTTGCCAGTCAGTCAGCGTACGTTAGAGATTGTGAGAAAAGGGCTTTGGGAGGCAGTTAATAAAAGAAAGGGAACTGCATGGATTGCACATGTTGATGATGTTGATATCAGTGGTAAGACGGGGACAGCTCAACTTGTAAGCAGGACCGGTAATGATGCCAGCTCTTCTATTGATAAAGCAGATAAATTTAATCACTTAAAACCACATGCATGGTTTGTAGCCTATGCTCCCTCAAAGGAACCCAAAATAGCTGTAGTTGTTATTGTTGAACATGGTGAGCATGGTTCTAGTGCCGCAGCTCCAATCGCGAGGGAACTTATAACAACTTACCTCTCAATAGCTGATGAATTAAAAATAAGTCGTAGTCAACAGAGTAATATGGAAAGTTAATATGTTTGACCGTCGTCTTGTCCAAAATTTTGACTGGAGCTTATTGGGCTTAGCTCTTATACTGGGTTTTTTGGGGCTTGTTACTTTATATAGTGCAGTAACTGCCGGAACACAGGCACCTCAGATGGAATATTATAAGCAGCTTATATGGTATTTTGTCGGGTTAATTTTTTTGGTTATTTCTTTTTTGTTCAATTACAAAACTTTTGATCGATGGGGGCACATAATTTATATTTTATGCATTTCCCTTCTTGTTGGTGTGTTAATATTCGGTGAAGGCTCTAAAGGGGCTATGCGCTGGCTGAAGTTCGGATTTTTTTCAATCCAACCATCCGAGCCGGTAAAGATCGCTGTAATAATAATTCTGGCCAGATATTATTCAAAACATGCGAATACGGCAGGTTTAACTTTACGTAAACTTATCACTCCTTTTTTACTGACAATAATTCCTTTTATTTTAATAGTAAAACAACCAGATTTAGGAACAGCCATAATGGTTGTTTTAATTTCCGGCTCTATGACGGTTTTTGTAAAAATTGAGAGGCGTTCCTTTTTATACTTAATCGTTTCGAGTATAATAAGTGTTCCTTTAGTTTGGTTTTTTTTGAGAGAATATCAGAAGGCGAGGATACTGACATTTTTAGACCCAGACAGGGAGCCCCTTGGGGCGGGTTACCATATTATACAATCGAAAATTGCTATAGGCTCAGGCATGATATCGGGCAAAGGGTTTTTGAAAGGAACACAAAATGCACTTTCATTTCTTCCCGAACAGCACACTGATTTTATATTTTCAGTTTTGGCAGAAGAGTGGGGATTAATAGGTTCTGTAATTATTCTTATTATTTTTTTGATACTTATTATAAAAGGATTGAATGTTGCTTATAGATGTCGAGAACCATTCGGCACCATACTTTCAGTCGGTATTACAGCAATGATATTCTGGCAGGTAATTATTAATATAGGTATGGTAATGGGACTCTT
>VMSQ01000235.1 GCA_013792055.1 Desulfobacteraceae bacterium | reverse complement strand
CTTGAAAAGTGTACCGTCTGACAAAGAAGCCGAGATTTGCGAAGGCTTACGGGCTTATGAAGAGATCAAGGCAACCAACCGTGAACCGTGAACCGTTACATAAATAGGGATTCAGGGATTCTTTGTGCTTTACTTAAAGTTGTATTGAATCCCAAGTGCTATACTGAAAACATCTTTGTCGTACTCAACGCCGGCAGATGTTTTTTCTTTATCAAAAAAAGATTTCATAACAGCGATGTTTATATCTAAGCCGGGGATAGCTTCATATACTGCTCCGGCACAGATAGTACCGGCATCCAGTTGCGGTTCTTCAGGCACCATATCGTCCGCTTTTATTCCGGTATTAGAGTACATGTATCCAATACTACCCTTAAGCCGCGGTTTAAAGGTGTATTCAAATGCGACAGCCAGGTCATAGCTGTTGCCGCCCTTGCTTTCGTCGAGAGTAGTTGTCGGTCTGTCTTCCCAGTCTGCATTTTTTTCAAAATAGTATGTAAAACTTGCCTGAGCCTTTAGATCAGGCGTGAAATTATATGAAATTCCAGTTGCCAGAAGGGCAGGAAGGTCTCTTCTTATCTTTTCACCATCTGTAACAACGGCCACATCAAGTCTGTGAGCCTTTGTTTTAAAATCAAGTTTTGTTTTAGTTTCATACTTTAGACCTATATTTAATTTTTTTGATAAGGAAAGATTTATGCCTGCAAAAGCTCCCCATCCATCGGCATTTTCTTCATAGTTAATGTAATAGGTTTTGTCGGGCGCAACACCTGAAAGTGTAGCCAATCCCTTTGATTTTTTTTGAGCATCTATATATCTTGCACCAAGAGATACAGATATCATGTCATTCAGATCACATGCCCCACCCATAGTGTATCCGTAATAATAGCTGTCGGATTTAAGGTAATGACTTTTAATAGTGCTGAAAGCTCCGCCCGAGCTATTTATTATTCCAGTGGCAATATCATGGGTTGTTGCGTTTCCGTTTTTATATTCAACCATGCCGCCGCCACCGGGAATGGTGTAAGCTGTAAAGATAGCCCATCTGTCCTGCCTGTAAAGACCGAACATGCCAGGTATTGTCGAAGGTTCGTCAGACGCATAATCAACATCGTCGATCGTATTTGTATATTCTTTGAATATGTGTAAAACGCTCAGATTAACATAAAGGCCGTCATCCAATTTCATTACCCCGGCTGGATTGTATGCCACTGCATCTGCTGAATCGGTTGCGGCATTTCTGCTGAATGTCCTCAAGTACTCTGAGCTGAAACATTGTTTATTATCTATACCACCGGCATAAAGAGGAGAACTTCCAGAAAAAGTCAGGACTAAAATGCATAGAAAATAATAGAGTTTTTTCTTTTTCATGGTATATCTCTAAAAGGTTCACGGTTCACGGTTCACGGTTGGCTACTTTGCGTTTTTCATTCAAGCCGATATGGAGAGGCCTTTGCATAATCCCAGCATTGTCATCGCGAGCGAAGCGAAGCAATCCCCAATCAATAAGGAGATCACTTCACTTTGTTCGTGACGATACTTCGGATCAGATTGCCACGTCGCTTTGCTCCTCGCAATGACCAGAATTGAGCATAAAGATACATTATACAAAGGTCTCATAAAGTTCGATACCTTTCAATCTTCATCGCCTTTTAACCGTGAACCGTGAACCGTGAACCGTGAACCGTGAACCGTGAACCCAAGCAGTTACGAATAACCACATATAACATTTTACATTTATTGTAAATTACAAAAAACACTTCGGGCTTTATCTATTGACTAAAACCACAGTCTAAACTATAAAAAAATCAGTTCTCCACTGTAGAACAGGTCACGACATTGCACCTCGATATAATAGCCCAAAACCAGGGACTTCAAAGTGGACATCCACTATGGCTCCAAACATAGACCAATATAATCGCAGGATTTCCTACCTGCGAGTCTCTGTCACAGACCGATGCAACCTTTGCTGCAGCTACTGCCTGCCGGTAAAAAATCTGAAGCTTCTTGATCATGCTGAGATCTTGAGCTACGAAGAAATCCTGAAGGTCATTATAGCCGGCGCTGAATGCGGAATCAGGAAAGTGCGGCTGACAGGTGGTGAACCGCTGGTTCGTAGAAATTTCGTTCAGTTTGTTGCATCCGTGTGCCGGATACCTGAACTCGAGGATGTCAGCATCACCACAAACGGTGTGCTTTTAAAGGAAAGAGCCAAAGAAATTTTTGATGCAGGCGTTCATCGCATCAATATCAGCCTTGACACACTTAACCGCTTGAAATATGCCAAAATCACGGGACATAATTGCTTTGATGATGTCTGGGAAGGGCTTCAGGAAGCTGAAGCGATTGGCTTTTCGCCCATCAAGATCAATGTGGTGGCTGTCAGGGGTCTAAATGATGATGAATTTACTCGACTTGCCGAGTTATCTGTAAAAAAGCCTTATCATGTCAGGTTCATCGAGTACATGTCGATCGGGCACGATAGCCAGTGGAAGCCTGAAAAATATATCTCTTCAGATGAAATCAAATCCAAACTCGAGTCCATTGGTCCCCTTCACAAAATTTTGCGTGCAAGCCATGACGGCCCTGCCGAAAGATATCGCTTTGAATCAGCAAAAGGCGAAATTGGCTTTATCAGCGCTATCAGCCACCACTTCTGCACTACTTGCAACCGCCTCAGACTCACAGCAAACGGCAAACTTCGCCCCTGTCTTTTTGCCGACAATGAGGTTGACGTAAAGACGCCTCTTAGAAATAAATGCACCCGGCAAGATCTGAAGGAACTGTTTCGGGAAGCTATCGCCAAAAAACCAGGACGACACCATGCCATGATGCCGGATAGTGGAGACTGTCTCCGTCCCATGTATGCCATCGGAGGATAGTGCATGGCATAAAGTTCCCTCGAATGGGATTATTTTGGGGGACATTTCTGACACATGAATTATAAAACTTGACATTTATCCTGCAGAATAGTAGGAACAAAAAATTATTAAATAAAATCAATTTTTTAATAATTATATAATAACAAGAGGTTAAGTGCTATTTAGAGACCTTTGCAGAACGCGACATTTTTTTGTCAGGCAAGGAAGGCAAAAATTTTAACCGGAGGAATACATTGAGTATTTCGAGGATTAAAATTTGAAGCCTGACGCCGCATCACGGAAAAATGGCAGTTATTCAAAGGTCT
>VMSQ01000004.1 GCA_013792055.1 Desulfobacteraceae bacterium | reverse complement strand
TATTGATTATAAAAGTCCTCGTGGCATTAATAAATCATTGATTTTAAGTCTTTCAAGCTGTGACTGGATTAAAAACGCACAGAACATCATCATTACGGGACCTACCGGTGTTGGCAAAACATATCTGGCCTGTGCTATGGCGAACCGTGTCTGCAGAATGGGATATTCTTCGTTGTATAAAAGATCGCCCCGTTTGTTCCAGGAAACTACTGTTGCCAGGGCTGATGGAAGCTATCCGAAGCTGATGAATAAACTTGCAAAAGCAAAGGTATTAATTATTGATGATTTTTGTATTACTCCCATGAAAGATACCGAGCGCAGAGATTTATTAGAAGTCATAGAAGACAGGCATGGGCTTTGTTCTACGATTATATCAACCCAGATCCCGATGAAAAACTGGTTTGAGGCTATTGGTGATCCGACATTAGCAGATGCTATTCTCGATCGTTTAATACACAATGCTCATAAAATAAATTTAAAAGGAGAGTCCATGAGAAAAATACGATCTTCCTTGACTAAGAAAAACAAATCTGAAAAGTAGTAAAAAACCAGCGTCGCTTCGCTCCGATCAGGTGGCCGATTTACTCTGGAACAGGTGGCCGGAATGCTCCGGAATTGGTGGCCGATTTGAGCGGAATACGCAGATAACGGAGCGTCCCAATTGGGTATTACGGTGAAACCGGCAGCTTTCATCATATCTGAGACAATCCCCACAAGTTGAGTCTTCGCCGGTAAACTGATTTCGTCTGGTTTGATAACCGGAACCGAAATTGTATAATGATTTAGCAAAGTTATTGATGACAGCAGCTTCTGCCGATTTCTCTCTAATACTCCCATAATGTGCTCACACCATTCAGAAAGAACAAGTTCCGATATGCAGACGCTAATGCCATACTCATTTGTAATAGATAGAAGTTCATTTATCCACGGGGCGTCTAGGTGAGCACCTGCCGAACGCAATGCGTTTGTGTCCAAGTAAATGGCATAAGGCAGATGTTTCCAAACATAGTCAGTCATAAGATGTGTGCGTCCTCAAGTTTTAGTTTTAGGCCCAACGTTAAGATCACTTATGGCTGAACGCGACAGCGTTTAGACATTAAGTGAATCGCCTTGTGTACGGCCCCCGGCATGGGCGTGATTTTATGGGGTGAAAGTCCCCTGTAGCTTGTCCACTGGTATGGATTTGCCATACCATAATACTACTAGCTGAAGGCAAGGGCGATGCCGTGAGGCATTGTCTGAAGGAAGCTGGAGCGCAAATCTGCGAGCCGACGAATAGGAACCTCATACAAGGCCGAACACTTTGGGGTGAGTCAGCCACACATGACAAAACCCTGTGGACAAGAAGACACGGTAAATGAGGCGGTTGTGCAGTGAAAGATCACGTTCTTATCCGGGGAGATCTGCTTGACGTGGGGTCGTTTTATACGGCAGCGCCCTGTGTGGAAACATACAGGGTGATCGGGCAGGAGTCAGCAGAGGCCATAGTAGGCGTAGGAAACCACCACTCATGGTGGCGTGGTGGCTGGAAACGAGCTCGGTGAATAGAAAAACCGGGAGGTCTCATCCCGCCGAAGGGCCAAACCCGAAGTATGCGGAATAGTCCATATGTGCTCCGTAACGCAATGAACCCGACTGGGTGAGCGAAAATTTCGGGCGCGTCATAAGGTATGCTACTCCTCAAGTATCAACTTGCAGTTGCCGCCTTCTTTTCAAAGAACTGTAGGTTATATTTTAACCGACTATAGTCCGTTAGTCTTTGGGAACCGCCCAGTGCGGACCCGCACGCTGGGTGGTGTGGGGGCCGGGGGAGAAAACCCCCCGGCTACCCGATTGGGCGTCGTTTATAATTCGTTGGATTAAATCATTACTCATTTGAATTGCCAATTTCTCATCAACTTTGGCGATTTCAATTACATTTTCAGCATCTTTGTTATCAATCATGTTAAATTGATTTTGGCTTGGGCAAAAACAGTCGTTTAAATCACCTGGCTCAAATTTATCTAAGTTGTCCCCATAACTTCTTTTATTGGCTTTCATAATCTCTTGGCCAATGTCGCTCAGCAAATAAACGAACAACTTATCTATAAGATGTTCACCAAACATATTTGGATAAAAAGCATGGAAGCAAGTAAAGTTAATTGCTGTTGTAAGATTTCTTATTACCTTTAGACGTCCCCTGTTAAATACACCGAACAAAATTCGAGCAGTCTTCCGATGTTCTATTTTATACCAAGGACTCCTCATCTTTGTAAGATACCTTTCGTGGTATCTCAATTTTTCACCTTCATCTATATATTTGCGTATTCGTTGGCTCTCATGATCTCTTACATCTAAACAATAAACAGGCTTATCTGAATTATATAGAATATCAAAGTCATATTCCGTAAATACCGCCTTACGTATTTGAGGGCTTTTTGTAATACATTTACAGATATTGCCATTATCTAATTTCCACTTTTCGATTTTTGTTTTTGTAAGCGCAAAAAACTCATTTGCACCCGTAGCAATACCTCTCGTGAATGAACCATAAAGTGATAATTTAACGAAATCTTCTGGAACAGTCTGTTCAGAGAATAATGATAATAATATAGGTGTCCATTTTTTGTTGAACGGCAAATTCGATGGTTCTATTGTTGCATGATAAAAATTACTAATATTTGATAGTTGACTAATCTCATCCTCCGCCTTAATTTGCGTAATTTTTATATCCTCTTCTTTCCCGTCTTTTTTGCAAAGCAGCACACAGACAGTTGTGGTTGCATCTGGGAATATTTCTTTTTCATTTGAAAAAATGATTATTTGTTTTAATAGATGATTTTCGAGCAGGCTTCCCTTTACCTCTTTTCCATAGCCGGTATTAAAAAATTCGAATGGCATAATAAATGCGAGGTTTCCGTTGTCATTAAGTTCGTTCAATGCCTTTACAAGAAAAACTGATGAAATATTAGAATAGCCAACAATCTTTTTTCCTATTTGTTTTTCAATTTTTGGTAATACAGCATGTCTTTTCAGGAAATTCTGAAACCTCATGTAAGGAGGATTGCATATAATCCCATCAAAAGAACCTGCATTTGCTTCAAGATAATCACAGTTATTGATTTTTAGATTTGATTTATTAGCGTCACTGTTAAGATAGTCAATGATCTTTTTATCAATCTCATACCCGATAAATTGTAATTGTTGACTTGGTTTGGTCTTGAGTACTTCGTCGTAAAATATACCAAGTCCAAAAGCGGGGTCTAAAACGGTTGTTGGATTATCATTCAAAACCCACTGAACCATAAGGCGGGCCACTGATGATGGTGTAAAGAATTGACCATAATCTTTCCTATGGCTAATAGGTGTGTGCTTTATATAGTCAGATTCACGCATTAATGACATCCCTCATCAATATTTCATTATCAAGATATCCTTTACCACCCTCGAAGGTTACATAGAACAGTAATCTTCCTCTAGCCAATTCTTTCATAGCTGCCTTATGCTCCGGCATATCAATCTTCCCTATAACTTCTTTACCTATTTTTACGTTAACCTTTATTGTTGTTTTGCCTTGATTTTTTACGTCTCTTTCGATTGAAAAATTGTTCCCTTCGTTTTCATCGTTAGAAACGAGTTCAAGAATGTCTTGAAAAGAGATTACATACGCTTTATCGAAAAACACCTGCAAGTAAAAATGCTTAATATTGTATTTTTGAATCCATCTGTTTACGAGTGCAATATCCTCCATCTTCGGGGTAATACTTAGATAGTCTCTCTTGTGAAGTGTTTTTATATTTTCTTTTAATCCTTTCAAAAGCTCAGTTAAATTTCTCAGCTCTTGGGTTAGTGACCATGATGGTCGTCGAAAATCCAGCTCTTTAAAGGTCTCGTTTGTTGCTTCCAAAATAAGTTTATAAATAGTTTTATTCTTTCGTTTAAGTAGATTGCCAAGTTCTCCTTCTAATAAGTTTTTGCGAATGTCCGTGCAATTTTTTATTGCCCCTTGTTGTCTTTCATCCATGAAGGCCGTGTATTTGTCGATTAGAAAAGAGCTTGATCTTACTTCTATTGCAACTATTGCCTTTCTGACATGTTCATCATTTTCAATATCAACATTTCTATCTGGGAAGTCAGTTAATTTGAATATCAGAAGGTCTGGCCTTTTTCCTATTGTGTTCAGCTCGCTCTGATATTCCATATAAAAATCAGCAAAACCATCCTCTCCTGCTGCTATTGAATCAGATCTTCCATATTGAACAGCAAAATACTCAGATGAAAAATCGTTAATTGCCTTAAATACAACTTGTTCCGCCCAATCGCCTTGTTCCTTATTTGTAAGGAATTCCGAATTAGCCATCGTCGGTGGACGTCCTGTCATTTGTATTTCTGTATCAATCTCAAGAGGTGATTGTTGGATAAGATTAAGGATATCGTCTTTATACATTTTTGCTCCTTGTTATTTTTATGCCCAACGGGCTGCTCACAGGCCGCGAGGTACGAGCGGTCCTTGTGAAGCAGCGATGTTAGGGTAGAATTATATCATGCTTTAACTGCCCCAAATTTTGAGGATAACCGAAAGAACACCGAAGATTATTGTGCCAGTTAAACCCCAGGCAGCGAGTTTACGTGCTTTGCCTTTCTCTTCACCTAATGTATTAACAGTATCTTGTCGTACTCTTATGAGTTCTGCCAACCTTGATAATTTTGAATTTACAATATCACGATCTGCTGTAGTTAATTCCAGAATATCTTCCAACAGATCCCTTTCTTGCTCGGGAGTACCATAGAAAGGAACTCGTCTTTCTTCGGCTGATAGACTTTCGTTAAGGGTTTCAATTAACTCCCTTAAAACCACAAGTTTATCTTTCAATTTATAGGCAGAATCAGATGGACGCGATGAAGAGATTCGAAATTACATCTTTTCGAGGAACAAATAAAGATCCCGATACCTTCTCACCTTAGGTATATTTCTCTCGAAATGAGCTCTATGGTAATGCAGGAGGTCATCAGGAGTAGAGATAGCCCCGTTTTCAAATGATGTAAGCAACTTGTCTTCAAATTCGGACTTTTGTTTCTCTCTCTCTTTATTCTTTTTCAATGAATACCAAACAACAAATATTATTCCACCAAATAAACAAGCAAATGAAAATATTTGGATTTGGAATATCGGATTTTTTAACATTTCCATTGTATAGTTTCCTCTTTGCTTACCCTAACTTATATATTAAGCAGATTCTATATTTATTAAGAATAAGTCAATTACAGTCGTTTTATTTAAATAGTACAGATATCTAATAGATTAAAGATGAGACGTTTGCAAAACGTCCCCTTTTGCCCAATTAGCGCTATAAAGCTTCACTAAAGTGCTGGCGTCAGACTCAAATTTTGGCACGCAGTGACACGAAGTGAAGCATCAGCGCTAACCTTTAGCGCTATCCTCGAAATACTCAATGTATTCCTGCATTT
>VMSQ01000055.1 GCA_013792055.1 Desulfobacteraceae bacterium | reverse complement strand
GGCTTTGCTCCTGTCAAACTTGAAGTTCTTAACAAAATGATTGCACTTGAGAATATAGATGATGTCGACCTGCTAAGGCTTCAAAGATCTGCAATGACTGATCCTGACTCTCCAAATCCTTCAATCGAAACAATTTTACATGCCATTATACCTTTTAAATATGTTGATCACACTCATGCGGATTCAGTCCTCACGATTACCAATAATGAGAGGGGAGAAGAGCTGATCCAAAAGATTTATAAAGACCAGGTGTTGATTGTGCCCTATGTAAAGCCCGGTTTTATTTTAGCAAAAAAAGTTTATGAATTAACCCGAAGCATAGACTGGGAAAATATCGATGCAATTATCCTTATGAATCACGGGGTATTTACTTTTGCAGATGATGCTAGGACAAGTTACGAAAGAATGATTCATATCGCTTCTCTGGCAGAGGATTACCTTAAAAAACAGGGTGTTTTTGACTCTGTTGCCAAAGCTGAGCCCAGCGAAAATTTGTTATCACTGGCACGTATCCGTCGTCAGGTTTCTGTCGCAAAGGGGGATGCTATGATAGCCCGAATAGATCAAAGCCGGGAAGCCTGCGGTTTTGCAAATCTTTCTGATGTTGATTCAATTGCCACCCGTGGTTCCATGACCCTGGATCATGTGATCCGCACAAAGCCGATTCCGGTTATACTAAGAAGTGATATTGAAAAAGATATAGCTGATTATTCTTCAAAATATAAAAAGTATTTTGACCGGAATACAGATGGCAACCTGACCTGCCTGGATACAGCCCCGCGTTGGGGCGTCTGGCCCGAACATGGTTCAATAGCCTTTGGTAGAAGTGTAAATGAAGCGGATGTAGTTGCTGATATAGCCAGTCATACAATGCGAGCGATTCAGCTTGGAGAGGCCATAGGGGGCTGGAAACCATTACCTGAAAAAGATATTTTTCACATGGAATACTGGGCGTTGCAACAGGTTAAAATACAAAAAAAAGAAAGTTCTTTTGAATTGCAGGGCAAGATAGCTCTGGTAACCGGTGCTGCCGGCGGGATCGGCAGAGCCTGTGCGGAAGCTCTCCATGAACAAGGCTCAATTGTTGTAGGGTTTGATATTAATCCTGAGGTTACAGAGATATTCAATCAGCAGGATCAGGCAGGATTGACTTGCGATGTTACTGATGATAAGGCCATACTGGAAGCGGTTGAGTTTATTGTTCGGAGTTTTGGCGGTCTTGATATTCTGGTGACCAATGCAGGAATATTTCCAGCAAGCCAGAGTATCGAGGAAATGGATGAAGAAACCTGGAATAGAAGCATGGAGATAAATTTAACCAGCCATCAGAGATTGTTAAAAACATGCATACCTTATCTTAAGCATGGAATTGATCCAGCGGTTATTTTTATCGCATCCAAAAATGTGCCGGCTCCTGGACCTGGCGCTTCCGCCTATTCGGTAGCAAAGGCCGGTTTGACTCAGCTTGCCCGTATAGCTGCAATGGAATTAGCCCCTTTCGGCATCCGGGTTAATATGGTTCATCCAGATGCAGTCTTTGACACAGGGATCTGGACTCAGGAAGTCTTGGAGGGCAGGGCAAAGCATTACGGGCTAACAGTTGCGGAATATAAGACTAAAAATCTCCTGAAAACCGAGGTAAAATCAAAAGATGTTGCTGCTATGGTTTGTGCTATGGCCGGCAAGACTTTTGCAAAGACAACAGGAGCTCAGGTTCCGATTGATGGGGGTAATGAAAGAGTTATTTGATAATGCTGGCCATTGATCATGGATATTTTCAGGGCCTAACTACTTAGATAGATAGAAAGAATTAACCTCACAATAACCTCACAATATCCTTGCCATAATTACTTTTGTAGATATACTCTGATGCCTATCATTTGAATTCTCAGGAATATTGCTTTTCATTCAATCACAAAATCAATAGTTCTAAGAATTTCAGGTGTAAAATAGTATCCTCAAGGAGCGTTGCAAGGAAGAAAGTTATAGAATCAAACTTTGGCATTTTTACTGGTTAATAATAGGTAAATGAGATTTAAATCAGCTTAGAATGATAAATAATATTAAAAAAATAATAGTATTGTTTATAGCTGTTCTATTTATAGGAAGCAGTGATGGCTATGCTGGGGAATATACAAGTTCGGCACATGGTACCCAGAACGATACTATTACTGGCGTAGAACGACTCACCAATTATACAGATGGACACTGCGGCCACTGTCACGAACAGCACTCCAGCATAGACGGAAGTGAGCCGTCCCCTGCCGGTGGTCCGGATAATTACCTGCTGTTTGATACAAGTCATTCAAATCAGACCGCTAATTTCTGCTTTGACTGCCATGTGGATACTGCATCACAACAGACAGGGGGTGTTCTCAGAAATTACAGTTATACCTACCGGGCGGGCAATTATAATGACAGTGCAAGCAATGATAATATTAAAGAGGCATTTAGCGCAAGCAGTGTTTCGTCCCATAATCTCGACAGCATAGTTACATTCATAACCGAAAAGTGGGGATATACTACAGACTCAAATCCCTGCTGCGGCTGCCACAATCCCCATGCTGTCCAGGGTGACCCTGCAGGTGTCTCAAGCGCCAAAAGTTCATCAACCCGTGGCTACCCGGTTTCCAGGCCAAGTTTTCACTCTGCCCTTACTTCGTGGGGTCTGTGGGGAGATGCATCCGGGGAGAAGATGAGCGATTACACAAACTACTATCAGGCGCCTTATCGTCCTGGAAACACAACTTACGAGCCTGACGGCTCTTTAACAACAAACGGCTCCAACCTTACAGATTTTGTAACATTCTGTCAGGACTGTCATTCTTCCAACATGGTAGGCAAGCCTTACAATCTTTCCCATACCCCGATTGACTGGTCAACCCTTGGCGTTGGAGAGAGCGGGGGAGATAAACACGGCAAAAAGGTCGCTACACAGGACGGATCAGGCAGTTATGTTAATTTAGTCGAGCCGTATAGTTCAGCATGGGGCCCTTCCAATGGACTTGTACTTGCCTGCACAGACTGCCACGAAGCGCACGGAGCACAAAGCCTCATGTTAATAAGAAAAGAGGTGAATGGCGCTGCTCTTTCAGCCGATATTACTTCGATGAGCACTACTGCGTGGATAAATCTCTGCTCGAAATGTCATGACATTTCTCTAGGGTCTGTTTCCAGAGATATACACCATGATAACACAGGCGCACCATATCCCAACCCGAAGCAGTGCTGAGGTTGTCACGGAGGTGGCGGTCAGCCACCAATTAACTGTTATCAATGCCATTATCACGGTGGAAGCGCAGCCGGCAGACGCACCTTTTAGGTAGAACAATTTATGTCTAAAGAATTAGCCAGCCTCTCGGGTTGAAATATATCCGACTTATTGTCTACAACATGTTGAAATCCTTAATAAGTCGATTTTTAGCGGTCGGGGTTATTTAACCCACATCTTAATACTGAGATTGTCCGAATTTTCAATCAGGAGGATCTTGTCGGATTGACTTGTGATGTTACAGATGGTAAAAATAAAAAAATCTTTTTAGTTTTACGCTCAAAAAATTCATGATGTGGTTAAATAACTTTTTAACCTAAGTTGAACGATTTTTTACTCGACCTGCACCAATTTCTTGCGCATCAAGGACTTGCGAAAAGTCTCGACATATCCATTGGTATGCCTACGCTTTTCGCAAACCTTGCTGCATCAAGATCTTGGCACATTTCTTCGCAAAAAATCGCTCAACTTAGGTTTAAGAATCTTGATAATAGAGAGGAGATATATATGCCGGATGTGGATGAAATAAAAGAGGCCAAAAAGTTTCATACAGATGTTCCTTATAAAACAGAAGGCTTTTTCCTTAAAGGCTCAAATTCCCTTGACTGGGGAATGAAAAACAGGCTTGCCCGGATTTTTAATCCAAAATCCGGTCGTACGGTAATGCTTGCCATTGACCACGGATATTTTCAGGGGCCGACTACAGGTCTGGAAAGAGTTGATATCAATATTCTACCCCTTGCCCCCTATGCCGACACACTCATGCTTACCCGTGGGATTCTGAGAAGCATTGTGCCTCCTTCATATACAAAATCTATTGTTTTAAGGGTATCCGGTGGAACCAGTATCTTGAAAGAACTATCCAATGAAGCGATCGCTGTCGGCATCGAGGAATCAATACGTCTTAATGCCTGTGCAATGGCTGTTCAGGTATTCATAGGCGGTGAGTATGAAAAAGAATCAATTATCAATATGACCCGCATGGTTGATATGGGGACGCGCTATGGGATTCCAACTCTTGCGGTTACTGCTGTGGGAAGGGATATGAACCGTGACGTCCGTTATTTCAGGCTTGCCACAAGAATTTGTGCTGAACTTGGCGCGCATTACATTAAGACATATTATATTGAAAAAGGTTTTGAAACCGTCACATCTTCCTGCCCGGTTCCCATTGTAATGGCAGGGGGCAAGAAGATTCCCGAGATGGATGCCCTTACCATGGCTTATAAAGCGGTTCAGGAAGGAGCAAGCGGAGTGGATATGGGAAGAAATATATTCCAGTCCGAGTCACCTGTCGCAATGATACAGGCTGTTGGAGCCGTAGTCCACGATAATGAAACGCCGGAAAAGGCTTTTGAGCTTTATAATACTTTAAAAAATCAATCTTAACTCAGGCTACTTTATGGACAAAAAACAAATAAGCGAAAAAAGCAAATCTCATGGCAGTATTATAAGCCCAAAATCCTTAGAACAGGATATCAAAAGGCATATAATGCTGACTTTGGGTAATGATTATTTTGCTCCTAAAAAATCTTTATATTATAAGGGCCTTGCCTACAGTGTGC
>VMSQ01000056.1 GCA_013792055.1 Desulfobacteraceae bacterium | reverse complement strand
GCAAGCTCCGAACAACCCGTCCTTTACCCATTTCAGCTCAAGGCCCCAGTTAAATAAAGAAGCAGATTTAACAGGGCAGGCTGTTTTGGGTAAAATAGAGTAGGGCAGGCACATACAACATTAGCTCTTTACCCAATTCAGCTCAAGGCTGTTTTGGGTAAAAATATAGCGCTCTCACATTTCCGGTGATGTCATGGATCCTATGAACCTGATCAGAGAAGGCAAAATCCAGAGATATTTTCGAGCGACAAGAAAACTGAATGCTCCTAACCTCGTATCCCACATTACCCAAAGGGCAGCCGGAAAAGAACCTTCGTTCTTGGAGGATAGTGATTATCTAACCATGTTAGGGCTGATGAAGGAAATCACACAAAACTATTCGCTCAAAATGTTTGCTTTTTGTCTTATGCCTAACCACGTCCATTTACTGTTCAGCCCAAGTGAGGCAAACCTTTATGATGCTATGCGGGATTTATTCTCCAGATATGCTATGCAATTCAACCGGAAATATGAAAGAAAAGGCCATTTATTTGGCGGACCTTACAGGCAATCCGTATGCCTGGACGACAGCTATCTTTTGGCTGCTTCACTCTATATCCATCAGAATCCAGTAAAGGCTGGCCTGGCGACAGATCCTCTGAATTATCGCTGGTCGTCAAGCAGATTATATTGTAAAGACGGCGCACCAAAATCTTTTGTAGATCCTGATTTCATTTTGAAGTTACTACCCAAAGGCGAAGTTTCACAAAAAGAAAGATACTACCGTCTGCTGAAACAGGGAGTTGAATTGGAAATAGGGCATGTTTTGGAGCAGGAAGATGCCATAGAAAGGTTTCGTTCAAAACTTGCATCTATATTCCCTTCACTTTTTAAGCGGATTGCTGTGAAAAAGCAGATTGCAGGATTTTCGGGAATAGATTTATTAGACATAGAAGAATTGGAAAAGCAGATTGAAACCATGAGGACAGGCCAATTTTCCAACAAACCTGAAACCCCAAAAGCTAAGAAACATCTCATAGAACAACTTATTGCTCGTGGTTACAAGCGCGGGGAGATTGCGGAACGACTCGGCATATCAAGGAAGACCGTTTACAATATTCTGAAACCCCAGACATGAAAATACAACATGCTCTTTACCCAAACCAGCCTTGAGCACATTTGGGTAAAAATCAGATCTGAGAAGCTTTGAATCACATTGAGGCGGAAAGACCAATCTTACCCATTTCCGCTCAAGGCTGTTTTGGGTAAATCACCACATGTTATACTCTCCCAAATTAAAAATTGTCCTTATAACTTTGCTGATTTTAGGGGCATTGGCGGTCGGCTTATATGCTGTCGTCATCTTTTGGCCTGTGGCTGATGCTGAGCGGAGATCGGATTTAATTATCTGTTTGGGTGGAAATACCCGGGCAAGGCAAGAAAAAACGCTGAAGCTTTATAATGAGAGATATGCCCAAAAACTTCTTTTAACAAATCAGTCTCACGATTATTTTCTGAAAAACGGGGTTTCTTCTTCCAATATTTACGTTACCAGTGTTCCGGGAAATACTTTCGAGGAAGCTCAATATTGCCAAAAGTTCATGGAAGAGCACAAAATCAATTCGGCTTTAGTTGTCAGCGACTGGTGGCATTTGCGGCGTGTCAAATGGTCTTTTGAGACTGTCTTCCAGGGTACGGGAATGGGAATAAGATATATTTCTGCCCAGCCTGAAGCGGCTGAAACCGGATATTATCTGCAAGCACATCGGATCAAACTGATTCTGGAAGAAATGGTGAAATTGCTGGGTTATTGGGTAAGATATTGAAGGCTGAGATCAGACCTGCCCGCAACGCTCTCGCTTGCGAGGCGGGCGGGGATCAGAGGGCGGAGGTCAGTGGACAGAAACAAGGGCGAAGAAAATATTGGACACGGAAGCTGAAGGCTAAAGGCTGAAGGCTGAAGGCTGAAGGTAGGAAGAATCAAGGCACGAGCGGGCAGGCCCGCCTGCCATAGCTCATAGAAGTTCTGATAAGGATAGTGGATTTACTGAGCAATATAGTTGGATGGGATTCAATAAGGGCTCCAGGCATAGCGGGCAGGCCCGCCTGCCATAGCTCATAGAAGTTCTG
>VMSQ01000298.1 GCA_013792055.1 Desulfobacteraceae bacterium | reverse complement strand
GTATCGTACATCTTTATTTCAGCGCCGACAGAGACCTGTGAATAAACGCCTGCAAAGAGCTTGTCAAAATTTGAAATGGTTCCAAAAATAACCGCATCTACGTTGAGGATCTCCTTGAATTTTTCGGGCGGAGTTTTGTTAATTGCATCTTGGTCATACAGGCCGGCTTTTCTGAGTTCATGATCAACGCGGAACAACTCCATGTCAGTAAATGGCAGCGAGCTGAAATGATTATAAAAACCTCTTCGCACAGCTTCAGCCCCCTTTTGGCTTTTTGATTCATCAATAAATGGAAGAACAGCAATGGTCCGCGGCATATGCTTTTCCATGTATGGATCAACCTTGTAAGTCCCTTTAAAGGCGGTCTTGATATCGGAAACAATTGCAGTTTTTGTGCCGACAGCTGCGCATCCGGCAAGATAAAGGCTTGCAAATATGATTATCAGCAACAAGAATCTTTTTGTTATGCGATGTTTTCTTTTCATAATATTGACAACCTTACATAAAAAGCATTTTTACGCTTTTATCATAATTTGTTTTTATAAGAACCGCAATGAATGCAATGAAATAGATCACATGATAGCTATGAAATTCACTACACTATAAGTATGTCCGAAATCAATAAATTAAACCAAATACAAAATCTTTGTCCACCTTTTTGCCAAATTAATCCGTGCCTTGTATGTTCCGGCAGATGGTACTGGGGTAATCTGCGAAATCTGTGGATTGAAAAATTCAGGCACTACGAAATTATCTTGTAAGAGTATAAACTGCCGTTGCCTCTGTCCACTTATCTGGATCTATTCTATTAAGTCTCTTTACAAGATCACTGATCATTCCTGTTGACTGTGAATCATAGACCTTGAACATTCCCTCATGAAACCCTAACGATAGAATCTCCTCTTTTTCTTTGGTGGCGATCAGTTTGATCCTTTCTTCCGCGATTTTTCCTTTGTAGCCGGGAAGGAACATGGCTTTTAGACGGATCTCGCTGTCGGAAGTGGGAAATTCGTAAGCTTTCCCTGTTCTCGTTAGATTCTCCATGTGAATCGAGTTCGGCAGAAGCAGGGTCACCGAACCGTCCGCGGCAACGGAAAAGATATAAACGTAGCAGTCGCTGCTCGCCTCGTAAAATATCCTGACTTCCTCACCCTCTTTCAGATCTGTTTTGGAAAGATACGCCTTAATGGAAAGCCCTTTCCCTTTTTCGGGATACACCGGTTTGATGAGAGACTTAAGCTTTACCCTGTAAAGGCTTCTTTCCTGTGTGTCCCATCCCTCGTGAAGTATCTCAGACTTTTCGATTTGTCCTCTCACGGCGGCATATATCAAATCTTCCGCTAATTGACTGTTTGATACGAGGGTGTGGGACTTGATGAAAACCCCCACAGCCTTTTCCAGCGCGTTCTTCTGAGCGTCCCTCCTGGCCCTTTCTTTTACTTCCTTAGGGGTATCAATTTCTCCGAGACAAGCTTCTCCCGTTGCCTCCACCCATACAGGTTTTTCGGAAGCGAAAGAAGAAACAGGGAGGATAAGTATGCAGAAAATTACTAAAAGTTTTTTCATGTTTTTCACTTTATAAATAGTATTTGTCGGCTTAACTGGTTATTTTGAACGATTATCTGCGGAGTTTGCTCGTTATTGTAGACCTTTCTGGCGATCCGTTCTACATTGGGACTGATATATCCGTAAAGCTCCCCGATGTTTATTGTCCCGTCGTTATTGGTATCGGCATCCCCTTTAAGTCCCTTGAGCAAAAAGTATGTAAAGAGGCCGTGTCCCTCCTTATCATGGGTCGAGCTTATCTGACTTCCTGATGAGGCGGAAAGAATTGCAATCCTGTCACTGTGAAACACCTGCTTTTCCATATTCATTACAAGAGGCCGGGCGCCTTTGGCAAGAACGCTTCTGCCGCCTGCGCCTGAAAAACAGGAATCAAGGACAACGATAATTTCTCTGGCAGGCAGTTTGTCCAGCTTTGCATAAAGCCTTTTCAGGGGATATCCCGTTTCTTCGATAAACGAGGGGTCTCCATCGTATGGCACAAGGAAGGCATCACCGGTTTTCGGGTTTGGCGCGCCGTGTCCTGAGTAATAGATAAATACGGAGCTGTTTTTTTCAACGTTATTGGGGAGCCACTTTCCCAGATACTTTTCAAAATCACTCTTGGCCGCGTGATCATTTATAAGCGTAACAATATTTTCTTCAGGATACCCCATGACCTTTGTGAGATACTCTGCCATAATCTTGGCATCATTGTCTGCAAAATCAGCCTTGGGCAGCTTTTGGCGGTACTTTTCAACTCCGATGACGATTGCATAGGCGTTCTTGTTTAGCTTCACCTGCATCACAGGAAGTTCGTCAACATCGGATTTGACAGCGGCAGATGGTTCACGGGATGCGTAGGCTGGCGGCTTCTCCGTTTTTACGTACCCCTTATATTTTTCTTCCTCTGCAACCTTCAGCATTCGTGCGATTAGTGTATTCCCTTTTGCTTCCGCTAATTGTAAGGGAGTCCTGGAGTTAGCCCTGGGGGCTGTGCTTACTATGCTAACATCAGCACCCCTGGCAAGCAGGATTTGAACTATATCAGCATGGCCACCCCATACCGCTGAGTACAAAGCAGTCCACCCACAATAATAATCTGTTGCATTTACATCAGCACCTTTGTCAAGCAAGAGCTTCACTATACTAGTTGAACCGTAGTGGGCTGCCCATATTAAAGCTGTTCCCCCTTCATTTCTCTCATCTATATCAGCCCCTTGCTCTAATAGAGCATTGACTGCTTTAACGTCACCGGTCTTCGCAGCCTTCATGAGCGGCGTAGCACAGCCTGCTATCAAAACTAAAAGAGCAAGGATTAAAATATATACAAACATCTTTTTCATAACCACACACCTCCTGAAGCTACCGGTCGTAAAGTCTCAGGTTCAAAAGCCCTACCGGTGCTATCAGCCCTGGGGTTTGCTCGTTATTATACGTTTTTCGAGCGATCCTTTCCACCTGCGGTTTAAGGTAATTGTAGAGCGTTCCAAGCTCAGCATTGCCCTCCTTGATCCCCTTGAGCAAAAAGTATGTAAAGAGGCCGTGCCCCTCCTTCTCATGGGTCGAGCTTATTTGACTTCCCGATGAGGCGGAAAGGATTGCTATCCTGTCACTGTGAAACACCTGTTTGTCCATGTTCATAACAAGTGGCCGGGCACCTTTTGCAAGAACGCTTCTGCCGCCTGCGCCTGAAAAACAGGAGTCAAGGACAACGATAATTTCTCTGGCAGGCAGTTTGTCGAGCTTCGCATAAAGCCTTTTTAAGGGATATCCCGTCTCTTCAATAAACGAGGGGTCTCCATCGTATGGAACGAGATACGCATCTCCAGTTTTAGGATTCGGGGCTCCGTGACCTGAATAATAGACAAAAACAGAGCTGTCTTTCTCGACGTTATTGGAAAGCCATTTTCCCAGATATTTTTCAAAATCACTCTTCAGCGCTCTGTCATTTATAAGCGTAACAATATTTTCTTCAGGATAGCCCATGACCTTTGTGAGATACTCTGCCATAATCCTGGCATCATTGTCCGCAAAATCAGCCTTCGGCAGTTTCTGGCGGTACTTCTCAACCCCGATAACGATGGCGTAGGCGTTCTTGTTCGGCTTTGCCTGCATCACAGGAAGTTCGTCAACATCGGATTTGATGATTGCGGGTTTGTAAGTTTCTCTACGTGTGATTTTTCCAGGCTTCTGATCGCTTTCCTTTGTTTCTTTTGCATAAAGCTTTTTATACTCTTTTTGCTCAGCTTCTCTGAGCATACGGGCTATGACCGAATAACCTTTTTCTTGCGCTATTTGTAAAGGCGTTTTATCGTAACCTGCTACGGCTTGAGTGTAACCTTTTATGGTAGGATCTGCTCCTGCTTCAAGCAAAATATGGACAACATCAGAATGTCCGTTGAAACTCGCCAGCCACAAAGGAGTTCTCTTTAATCCCCCACTCTCGTTCACATTAGCGCCCTTTTCAATGAGAATGGCTGCAACATTGGCATGGCCGGACATCGCGGCACCGTGCAAAGCGGTATAACTATCATACCCCACACCAACCCTCACGTTCATATCAGCCCCGCCGGCCAAGAGCCTCTCTGCCTCTTTAATATCACCCTTCAAGGTCGCATTCCAGAGGGGTGTTGGCAATGTACAGCCAGCCAGCATAATTGGCAGAACAAAGATTAGAAAGCATGTAAATATCTTTTTCATAACTCACCTGACAATATTGTTTTTATAATATCCTTTACTCTACTTCTGGCTAACATTTTCCAACCTCTATTCTCGATTAAGCAAACCCACCCATTAGACGGTGCTTTTATCCCGCTTAATATCTATATCATCCAATTGTCAACTACTTACATGGGTCTACAATTGGTTAAAATCAAGGCTATAAATAAACAAAGCGTTATAACTTTTATATTATACATATTTTCACCTCCCTTAAATACAAAAAATGATTTGATGCGGGTTTCATTTTCTATTTCACTCTTTTTAATAAATCAACAGCGGCACAAGCTCGAGATTTCTTTCTTTTGAATATTTCAGCCTATAAAGTCCTGGTTTGGGACCTCTCTTCGTCTCATCACTGGATTTTGATTGTTTTGCTGCAGGAATAGGTGTTAGTTCTTTTAAGGCTTTTATAACATTATCAAGCACCGCAGTATTATCGGATTTGTCCTTTACTGAATCCAGACACCAGCCGTCCTTGATACTAAGTTCTACATCGGTTTTCCCGAACCCGGACCGAGGCCTGACCAGAAATGGTTTGCTGTAGTCAGGTAACAAATCGGTGAATTTTTCCGCTTTATAGCCAATTTCACTTTTCACACATGTTCCGCTGGCATTTTTCTCTATACATATCGCCTCTTCTTTAATCTCAATAATAACCAGTGGACTGTAAACAATATATCCTTTGTCATCCGTGCCTGTTTCGTGTGCATTTTGTGCTCTTTCGGCAGTAATGGGTTTTATATCTATTCCGGCACAGCCGGCAAACATAAGTAAAAAAAGGAATAACAGGGTAATTTTTCTCATAATATGCCTCCTTGCTCGTAAAGTCTCAGGTTCAAAAGCCCCTTCGGAGCAATCAGTCCTGGGGTTTGCTCGTTATTATACGTTTTCCTCGCAATCCTTTCAACCTGCGGTTTAAGGTAATTGTAAAGCGTTCCAAGCTCAGAATTGCCTTCCTTTATTCCCTTAAGCAGAAAGTATGT
>VMSQ01000330.1 GCA_013792055.1 Desulfobacteraceae bacterium | reverse complement strand
GTCTGTGCTCAATATTGCCCGGTTACCATACCCGATCCTCATAACCAGAATTTATCACTCAGAAAAGCTATTGATATCCAATATACTCAAGCCGTCCCTTCCTCTTATTCTGTTAATCCTGATTATTGCCTTTTTTTGAATAGAAAAGAATGCAAGCAGTGTACACGAGCATGTCAGACTGGTGCCATTAATTTTGATCAAAAAGCAGAGATTTCTGATTTCCATGTCGGCGCTGTTATTATGGCTACAGGGTTTAAAGAGTGTGACGCCGCTAATATAGAATCTTACAGCTACAAGGATTCCCCAAATGTAGTAACAGGTCTCGAATTTGAACGCATATCGAGTGCTTCAGGACCTTATATGGGGAAAATATTCCGACCATCTGATCTGAAAAAACCAAAGAAGATTGCTTTTATTCAATGCGCTGGTTCCCGTACGCAAATATCAGGTAAAAGCTACTGCTCATCGGTTTGCTGCAAATATGCTGTTAAGGATGCTATAGTGGCACTTGAGCATGAACCGGATCTGGATATTACAATATTCTTCATGGATATGAGGCTGTATGGTAAAGGTTTTGAAACCTTCTATAATAGAGCAATGGATAGCGGTATAACTTTTATTCGTTCCAGGATTTCGGAAGTTAAACCAGATACAAATACTGACGATCTGGTTGTTGAATATGTTACTGAAGACGGAGCATTACACAAAGATATATTTAACTTAATTGTACTTCCAATGGCATTGGAACCGTATAAAGAAAATTACTCCCTGGCAAAGGCCGCAGGTATTAAACTTAATGCCCATGGTTTTTTTCAGGCAGGTCTTTTTAGCCCTCTTAATACTAACAGAGAAGGTATTTATGTTGCAGGTGGCTGCAAAGGGCCGATGCCGCTGCCGGACAGTGTTATGCAGGCAAGCGGAGCTGCGGTTTCTGCAGCAGAGCTCTTGAAACAGTCACGTGGTACTCTTATCTCTGAAAAAACATTTCCTGAAGAAATATCTTTTAAACAAGAGGATCTGAGAATAGGGGTTTTTGTATGTAATTGCGGGAAGAATATCGGTGGAGTTGTGGATGTTGTTGACGTTAAAAAATATGCTGCGACACTTCCCGGGGTTGTAGTCAGTACTGACAACGTTTATTCCTGCTCAGAAGATACACAGGTATTGATTAAAGAGGCTGTCATTAATGAAAAGCTTAATCGTGTTGTTGTGGCATCATGTAGTCCCAGAACACATGAACCTTTGTTTCAAGCAACTATAAGGGAAGCAGGATTAAATAAATGCCTTTTTGAAATGGTAAACATCCGTGATCAATGCTCGTGGGTTCATGCTCATGAGAAAGAAGAGGCAACAAAAAAGGCAAAAGACCTTATTCGCATGGCTGTTGCAAAGGCCGGATTGATTCAACCCCTTTCCGAACCGGTTATTGATATTATACCAAAAGGATTAGTTGTCGGTGGCGGACTTGCCGGTATGACTGCTGCATTATCCCTGGCGGAGCAAGGCTTTGAGTGCTTTCTAATTGAAAAATCATCCAAACTGGGAGGCAATCTTAGAAATATTCATTACACCCTGGAGGGTGAAGATCCAAAGTTATATCTAAACGAGCTTATTGATAAGGTAAACAACCATAATCTTATTAATGTTATTACAGAAGCCGAGGTGGAAAGCGTTAATGGTTTTGTTGGTAATTTCAGCACATTAATAAGCACAGGTGTAAGCAATGACACCAATAGTAAAAATTTGGAACATGGCATCATAATACTTGCAAATGGAGCAATAGCCTATGAGCCTGATGAATATATGTACGGAAGAAGTGATCATGTAATACTCCAGCATGTATTGGAAGAAAGGATTGCCTCTGGTCAATATATACCGAACAAAGAAGATTCTGTTGTTATGATTCAATGTGTTGGTTCACGTGATGACAAACATCCATATTGCAGTAGTATTTGTTGCAGCATGGCTATTAAAAATGCATTAAAAATTAAAGAAATAAATCCATTGACCAATGTTTTTATACTTTATCGGGATATCAGGACATACGGTTTTCATGAGGACTACTATAAAGATGCCAGAGATAGAGGAGTTGTTTTCATTAGATATGACTTGAAACATAAGCCGGAGGTTACAGAAATTGACGGCGGGGTGCGTGTAACAGTTAAAGATCTTCTCATTAATAGCGATATTGTTATAGATGCTAAAATTTTATCGTTAAGCACTGCAATTGTTCCCGAGAAGGATGAAAAATTAGCAAAAGCCATATCAGTAACGCGATCATCAGATGGTTTTCTCCTGGAATCACATGTACAATTGAAGCCTGTAGATTCATATGTTGACGGAATTTTTATCTGTGGCATGGCCCAATTCCCCAAACCAATTGATGAATCAATTTCTCAAGCCAAGGCGGCAGCATCTCAGGCTTCTATTTTGCTTGCACGAGGATATGTGAAAGCCGAACCCATTGTATCTTCCTGTGATCATGATAAATGCATTGGCTGTGGCATATGCGAGTATTTTTGTCCATATAATGCAATAAAAATGACAAAGATTAATAAGAAAAGAAAAGCAGAGATTGTTGTGGCTGCCTGTAAGGGATGTGGTGTGTGTTCATCATATTGCCCGGCCAGAGCTATAAATATGGGCAGATTTACCGATGAGCAGATTTTAGCTCAAATCAAGGCATTTGGGACTGATTGAGGAAAAACCATGGGTAATAAACCAAAGATACTTGGATTTCTGTGTAACTGGTGCTGTTATGCTGCCGCAGATTCAGCGGGTGTAGCGAGATTCCAGTATCCTCCCAATATAAGAGTAATAAGATTGATGTGCACCGGCAGGATAGATCCTGTTTTTTTACTTGAAGGATTTATTAATGGAGCTGACGGAATATTTATTGGCGGGTGACATCTGGGCGAGTGCCATTACCGGTCCGGTAATTATGAAGCCATAAACAAAATTGCATTTATAAGAATGATACTTAAGAGCCTGGAAATCAATGCAGACAGAATTGCTATTGAATGGGCGTCTGCGGCTGAAGGGCCAATTTTTGTTAAATTGATAACCGAATTTACTGGTAAAATAAAAGATATCGGAACGTTGGGCATCAGCGAAGGGCTCAAGCGTGAAGAACTGATGCTTAAAATAAAAGCCGCAAGTATGGCCGTAGAAGGTATGAAAGTAAGGATGGCTTTTGCAAAACAGGCAAAACAGATTAAAAAAGATAAAGCATATGGCCATCTCCCGTCGGAAGAGAAGTTATTGACAGTGTTAATGAATGAAATGGCTCGGAAATTCCTATGAACCTTCCCTTTAAAGCTTTTGTTGCATAGAGGTGTGCGAAACTTGAGTTTTAAATTATAAGAGTTATGACATTATGGAAAAAGTCCTTTTACAGAAAGCAGATCCTAGATTCAAAGACGAGATTGCCGAAAAGATAGGGCTGGAAAAGATTAAGCCATGCTATACATGCGGCTCATGCACAGGAGTTTGCCCTGTGCGGAAGGTGATAGAAGATTTTGATCCAAGACGCATCATACATATGATAGTTATAGGGATGAGAAATGAAGTGCTCTCATCTGATCAGATATGGTTTTGCTGCTTATGTAACAGTTGTTATTTTGTTTGTCCGCAGGGTATTAGATTCAGCAGAATAGCGCTGGAACTGCAAAAATTGTCTTTAGCCGAAGGGTATGTTGATAAAAACTTTTTAAAAAGACTGGAACCGGTTAATAATTATTTACAGGATTTGTGCCGCAGGACAATGTTTAAGAAGGTAAAAGATGGTTTGCACGGGCCACAGACAATGCCTTGCTGGCAGAAATATACAGTGAAAAACGGTTAACCGTTCACGGTTCAAGGTTCATATATGAATATCGAAAGAGTTGATCACATTTTAGAAAAACATGAATACAAGCATTCAGCTATAATCAGCATTATGCAGGATGCTCAGGGTATTGAAAATTATCTTTCCGAAGATACTCTTCGTTATATTTCTGAAAAGATGGAACTAAAATTGACGAGGATTTTTGACATTGCGACTTTTTACAAGACTTTTAGCCTGGTTCCAAGAGGACGACATACAATCAGGGTTTGCTGTGGGACAGCTTGCCATCTTGGTGGGGCTGTGAAAAATTTGGAGCAAATTCAAAGAAAAATACATATTCAAGAAGGGGAAACCACAGATGATCGTATGTTTTCTCTTGAGACCGTTAACTGCCTGGGGGCATGTGCCCTGGCTCCAGTGATGGTAATTAGCGAAGATTACTATGATGCAGTTAATCCTGGGAATATAGAAGAAATTTTGTCCCCATATCGTTCAGGACCAGAGGTATAAAGGGTTGAAACGAATTAAAACCATATCAGATCTTGAAGTAATAAGGAAATCTATTCTTGCTCAAAGAGATCCTGAGAAAACTACAATTAGGATGTGTCTCAGCACTGGATGCAGAGCAAAAAAATCGATCAAGGTTATTTCTGCTTTGGAGAATGAATTAAATAATCATAATCTTCATGAAAAGGTTGGAATAAAAAAAACCGGATGTCACGGCTTTTGTGAAATGGGGCCCATTATGGTGATAGAACCGGCAAATATTTTCTATCGTCAAGTTACATCTGAAGATATCGCGGATATAGTTGCCGAGACAATTTCAAAAGCTAATGTTGTTAATCGACTTTTGTGGAAAGACTCCAGGACAAAGGAATATACAAAAACTGAGCAAGAGCTTCCATTATATAAAAAACAGAAAAAACATATATCTTATAATAGCGGAAAGATAGACCCAACTGATATTGAAGACTATATTGCAGCAAATGGATATTCTGCTTTGTGTAAAGCTCTAAGCAGCATGAAACCTGCAGAAATAGTGGAAACAGTAATTGCCTCAGGTCTGCGGGGAAGGGGAGGAGGTGGATTCCCGACAGGTATTAAATGGAGAATATGCAGCGAAGCTCCAGGAGATATAAAGTACATAATTGCCAATGGTGACGAAGGTGACCCAGGAGCTTTTATGGATCGCAGCCTTATGGAAGGTGATCCCCATCGCATCATTGAGGGAATGATTATTGGCGCATATGCAATCGGAGCAAGTCGGGGATTTATCTATGTTAGAGAGGAATATCCCATAGCAATTGAGCACCTGTCTCTTGCCATACAGCAGGCTGAGAAATACGGCTTTCTTGGCAGGAACATCTTTAACACGGGTTTTGATTTCACCATTACGATCAATAAGGGGGCCGGCGCCTTTGTATGCGGCGAAGAGACGGCACTTATGATTTCGATCGAAGGAAAGAGCGGTACACCACGATCACGACCACCATACCCAGCCTTCGAGGGGTTGTTTGGGAAACCCACGGTTTTAAATAATGTGGAGAGCTTTGCGAACATACCTAAAATAATCTCGGAGGGTGCTGATTGGTATTCACGTATCGGAACGGGCAACAGCAAGGGGACTAAGATTTTCTCTCTAGTCGGAAAGGTCAGAAATACTGGTTTGGTAGAAGTTGAGATGGGAACGACCCTTAGAGAAATAATCTTCGATATAGGCGGGGGAATTAGAAAAAATAGACAATTTAAGGCGGTTCAAACGGGCGGCCCTTCCGGAGGTTGTATTCCAATCAGTAAGATAGATATGCCGGTTGATTACGACAGCCTTAGAGAAGCTGGGGCCATTATGGGGTCTGGCGGTATGATCGTGATGGACGAAACATCATGCATGGTGGATATAGCCAGATATTTTCTTAACTTTTTGTTGTTTGAATCGTGCGGTAAATGTGTTCCCTGCAGGGAAGGGTTGAAACAGATGCATCATATTTTGACAAATATTTGCGAAGGGAAGGGGGAAAAGGGTAATATTGAGACTCTTACTGAACTCGGCCATTTTATGATTTCGACGTCTATGTGCGGTCTTGGCGCAACTGCGCCCAATCCTGTCTTAAGTACTCTGCGCTATTTTCATGATGAATATGTTGCCCATATTTATGATAAAAAATGTCCGGCGGGTGTATGTAAAAATCTTTTTGAATACATGATTGATGAAACATTATGTAACGGTTGTACGCTATGCAAGGTTAAATGCCCTGAGAAAGCAGTTTCGGGTGAAAAGAAAAAACCACACGTGATAAATACAGAAAAGTGTATTAAATGCGGCATTTGTTATAATTCATGTAAGCGAAAAGCAGTATTAGTAATATAAGGTAACTTACAAATTGAAGATTGAAGATTGAAGATTGAAAATTTGTGGTATCGCTTCGCTCTAACATTTTATTAACCCGGCAAAATAATACCCTGACTTTGTCATGCCGGTCTCGGATAGGGGGTCCGGGATGACGGATCCGGCATCCAGTGTATTTTCCTGGATTCCGGCTTTCGCCGGAATGACGGCTTTGGGATATTTAATTGCCGGAGTAATAAGTAAAGATCTACGCCCAGAGGACGTGGATTTCTGAATCTAATTAAAATTGATGGGATTCCTTAAATCTTCAATAGTCAATATTCAATCTTCAATATTTATGGTATCAGGAGACAGGCGATTGAAAGTTCCAATAACAATTGATGGACAAATGGTACAGATCGATCAGCGAGTGCCTATAATTGATGCAGCAAAAAAAGCAGGAATCGTTATTCCTACGCTATGTTATCATGAAGCCCTTAAGCCTTATGGATCATGCCGTCTTTGCATGGTTGAAATTATAATGAATAAACAGCGAAGACTTGTGACCGCATGTAATTTCCCGGTCGAAGGCGGCATGGAAGTTTTTACTGATACAGCAAAACTCAGACATATCAGAAAGATGATTATTGAATTGCTTCTCGCAAGGTGCCCTGATGTTCCGAGCCTTCATACTATGGCAAAACAGATGGGTATTAAATCATCCAGGTTCAAGAAACAGGGTGCTGCCGAATGTATCCTGTGTGGTCTATGTGTACGTTTTTGTGAAGAAGTTGTGGGTGTCAGCGCAATAGGTCTTGCAAACCGTGGCATTGATCGTGAGGTGGCTACGCCGTTCAAGGTAGCATCAGATGTTTGTATCGGTTGCGGTTCATGTACTTATATATGCCCTACAGGTTGTATTGAAATGCTGCCCGATGAAAAAACACCACAAATGCGCAGAATGAATATAGGCAAACATTCATTAAATCCTTGCATAAATGATTTTAATTGCGAAACGTGCCCAGTAGAAAAAGAGTTTTTTGAAGATATGAGGCTTGTTGTTGCTGAATTTCGCAGCAATTAAAAACAGCTAAAAATCAGGAAGCAGCTTTTTTCTTCCCTTTGACTTCAAGTGAAGCCAATTTTTTGCGGCGTCGTTTAATGCTTGGGAATTGGATTGCTGTCTTTTGTGAATAGTCTAATATTTTATTACCATTTAACAGGGCAAGCAGAAGCCCTTCCTCACGACAACGGCCCTGATGACCGCATTTCTTTCGGGTCTTTTCAAAATAATTAAGAGGAGCCTGGCAATTAAAAGCCTTAGCATCCACATATTCTTCTGATAGGAATTCACCACTATAATCAATTTTCTTTTTTCTTCTTAGAATTTCTACGCCTAAGGATAAATCAGGACAATTATCGTCAAAACGCGGGCACTTTTTGCAATGCTCATAAAAATTCAAAGGGGCCTCGCACTCAAATTCAAGCACATGAATCATTCCTGTTATATCGCCTTTCATTAAAAACTCCTTTATTGATTATTTTTTTATTTTGTCTAATCTATATTAGTTATACTAATAAATCAACCCAAAAAAATCAAGCTAAAAGTTTACCTTGGAACGACACGGAGTTTCACTGAAAATTGTAAACAACAAGTAGGAGCGGCTTTACTATTTAATTTTCAACCATAATAACCTTGCTAACCCTGGGCCTGGATTTTTCCATTGTGAAGGCATTTCAGAAGTCAGGTAAATCACGTCACCGGCATGAATGGAGTAAACAGCCTTGCCCAATTTCATCTGCAATTTTCCTGACAACAGATACCCCATCTCTTCACCTTTATGAATGAAAAAATGGGATGGCAGGTTTTTACCGGGAGGTATTTCGATGCGGTATGGCTCACCTTTTGGGTCGAAATCTACAGGCGTTAAAAGTTTTGCATATATACTCCCCTCAGGCAAATCCGGAAATTTTATCTCAACAGCTTCACCCGATGGAAAGATTACACGATTTTCAACACGCGCTGATCCTTGAAAAAATGAACTTAGCTCAACAGAAAGAACCTCCGATATTTTAAGCAAAGCCGGCAGTGATGGATATATCAAGTCACTTTCAATTTGTGATATTGTACTTGGTGTTACGCCAACGAGTTTAGAAAGTTCCGTCTGCGACAACCCTCGTTTTGTACGAAGTTCCTTCAAGCGTATTCCCAGATCTATTCTACTTGTTGTGCGCATTTCTGAATCGAATGTAATATTAAGGTCTTTACTCCAGTAATTAAATGGCTTGTTAAGGGTGTCGATATTACGTCTTTCCGCCTTAAGAATAGTCAGAGATGTTTTTCCTCTTTTGACGGATAACTCAATTGCAACCTGGGCTGTTTGGTTGATTTGGGCTCTGATACGTGGGGAATGAGCTTTTTTCTCAATAATCCAATATGCAATGGTATTTAGCTCATAAAGACGCGGGCAGGAATGTGAATAAAAGTTTATAATGTGTTCTTCTCCTTCCCATAGTTCTTGCATTCCGGTTAAACTTTCAAAGACAAATCTTACATCTCCTTCCAAATTTTTATGAATTCCATAGAAGGCATCCATTACCTTGTCTACATTTCTCGGTTCATCAAGCTTTACAATTTGGCATGGCCATTCTGATTTCTTTTTATTGTAGAAATTAGAAAAGACTTCGGAGTTGGCCCCCTTACCACATGTAAAGCAGTCCAAAATAGTCAGATTTTTGTATTCGGTCAGAGAACCTAATTTTTCTAAAAGATTTCGTGGAGAGCGGTCAAAGCTAACGTAGATGAGAGGTTTGTTTTGTGCCTGTGATGCTTGTATAAAATTTAAACAAAATACTGATGCTAAACTCCCGGCATCGTCATACCATACTACATTATCTCCGATAAAAAGACCTCCAATCAAGCGATCAAGCTGGCTTACCCCAGAAGCTATACGAAGTCTTTTTGAATTCATTTTACTATCTCACATATATGTTTTGTAGCCGTTCACGGGAGGGCCGGGGACAGATGTTAGGAGAAGTCAGTTACACTAACCTGATCCCCGACAAGTATCATGTGTATTAGTCAATTTGTTCAGGGTTCATTTCTTTTTTAGCATAATCGTAATATAAGCCACTTTTTATAAATAAGTCAAAAATATTAGGGTCTATATGGTTATCATTTTTCATAAATCCCATAATTTTGATTGCCTGTGAAAGGTTCATTGGTTTTCTATATGGCCTGTCATTTGCGGTCAATGCTTCAAAAATATCTGCAATAGCCATAATCCTTGATTGCATGGGAAGATTTTTTAATGTTAAACCTTTCGGGTAACCTGATCCATCTAATTTTTCATGATGGCTGCCGGCATATTCAGGAACTTTAGAAAGCTTTTTAGGGAATGGGAGCTGTTTAAGCATTTTATAAGTCATAGTGGCATGGTTTTCAATTATTTTACGTTCTTCTTCTGTTAGCGAGCCCTTTCTAATACACAGATTATTTATTTCATCTTCGCTGAGATAATTGTGTTTTTCATTATTTATGGAGTAAGTTTTACTCGCGATTTCCTTAATGCACGAAATTTTTTCGTCGCTTATAAATTCGCCTGGATTGTTGCATTCTTTTATAAATTCCGAATCCTCTTGTAAATCTTTTAAGGTATTTGTTAGATTTTCCTCCAAAAATTTTATCTTTGTTTTATTATTATCACCATTCTTTAAGAGCTCAATTTTTTGTTTCAAATAGTCGTTTTCAATTGTTTTGGCAATAAGTTCGAATCTATTTTCGACATAGGATATGCGATCAAATATGTTTGTCAATTTTGTAGGTTTATCGACAACGTTTTCAGGGGTTGTAATTTTACCTACATCATGCATCCAGGCTGCAAGTCTAAGTTCTTCCAATTCATCTTCGTTAAAACAAACATCTTTAAAAGCACCTTCATCTGATTCATTT
Organism: Desulfobacteraceae bacterium; assembly: GCA_013792055.1. Lineage (GTDB taxonomy): Bacteria > Desulfobacterota > Desulfobacteria > Desulfobacterales > ETH-SRB1 > B13-G4. Next base: position 5,057 of record VMSQ01000330.1, on the reverse strand, counting down.
ATTTTTTCTGCTAACATCATAGTCAAATCGACCACTCTCTTTATATGGCCTCCAGTATAAGGTGATTTTTCATCAATGGCGGTAGCAATACTTTTAATAAATGCATAGAATAAATTCCTTAAATCTTGAATTAACTGGGCATTGGTTAAAGCTATTGCAGCCTGTGATGCTAATGATGCAATATGATCTTCGTATTCTGGGGAAAATGCAATTACTTCACCTGTTTCAGGAACCTGGGAATTTAAGAGTTGCAGCACTCCTATAATATCGTTTTCATGATTTTTCAAAGCAATGACCAGCATGGACTTTGATCTGTATCCTGTAGCTGCATCATATTTTCGTGCACCTGTAAAATCGAAGCCTTCAGATTCATATACATCCGGGATATTAACCGTTTCTCCTGTTATAGCTACATATGAAGACACATTAAAATGGTTTGGCTTACCATCTTTGTAAAGTGGTACGTTTGGGAAGGTTGACTTGACGCCACTTGTTCCACCCATTCTGGTTTTTAGAGTATCATTTTGTAATATCTTAAATCGAAGATTTTTTTTATCATCATCAACAATATATAATGTACCGGCATCAGCATTGGACAGCGCTCTGGCTTCGTCAACTATCATTTCCAGAAGTTTGTTAATGTCTTTTTCAACTGAAAGAGCAATTCCGATCTGTGCGCGTCGCTTGATATGCTTTATCTGATCCTCGGCATAAAGCCTGATTTCAGTTATAATTGATTTGAGAAGTTTATTTAGCTTGTTATCATTTGACAATTTGTCTATATCAAAATCTGATTTTTTTTGTTTAAAAACTTTCTCAGCGACTTTTGATGAAGATTCCATATCGTGTTGTCCTTTAGAGTTTTGGTAGCCGTTCACGGCTTGAAACTTGAAATTGGAAAATAGAAATTAGGGAGAAATTAAAATAGAAATTGGAAATTGGGAAGAATAGTACAAAAGCATGAAGGCCAAATTTCCAATTTCCAATTTCCAATTTCAACGTTCCGTGAACGGTTACGTTATAGGGTAACGGGGTTTACTTTTTTTTCCCTATGGGGTACAAGTTTGGTACGCCTGGCAGGATTCGGACCTGCGACCTACGGATTAGAAGTCCGTTGCTCTATCCAGCTGAGCTACAGGCGCACGTAAGTTATTAATGATCCAATTACCATATGTTTTATATTGTGTCCATAAAAAATAAAGCTTAAATTAGTCGAGTAGTCAACCACTCGACCACTCAACCAATATCGAGATGAAGAAAAAAGAAGATTCAATAAAAAAAGATAAAAAAAGTATTGCCGGCAAAAAGAGAGATATTGAAAATTCCTCACGCCAACCTTCTGAAAACGCTCTTGTTAAGTTTGATCCCCTTCAGAGATATTTGCAGGAAATCAGCAGATATAAACTTCTTACAAGAGAAGAAGAAATTGATCTTGCCATAAGAGCGCGCGAGCATGGTGATAAAGAAGCAGCATATATTCTAGCCACTTCTAACCTTAGGCTTGTAGTAAAGATCGCACTGGAATTTCAGAGAATGTGGATGCAGAATCTTTTAGACCTGATTCAGGAAGGAAATATCGGGCTTATGCAGGCTGTCAGAAAGTTCGACCCCTATAAGAATGTTAAGTTTTCATATTATTCTTCATTCTGGATAAAGGCATATATTCTTAAGTTCATAATGGACAACTGGCGCCTTGTAAAAATCGGTACGACACAGGGCCAGAGAAAACTTTTTTTTAAATTAAAAAAGGAAAAACAGAGACTTATAGATGAGGGGTTTGATCCAAAGCCTAAGCTCCTTTCGCAAACACTGGGTGTTTCCGAACGAGAAATTGTGGACATGGAACTGAGGCTGAATGGTTGGGATGTATCTTTAGACGCGCCCTTAAAAGATGATTCAGATACCGAGAGGATTGAGTTTTTAAGTACTGAGGATGAATCTACAGAGGAAAAAGTGGCAAAAAAGGAAATCGAGGGACTCCTTCATGATAAGATTGAAATGTTCAAAAAGAAAATGAATAAAAGAGAACTCGAAATATTTAACGTGCGCATTTTTTCTGATAATCCAGCCACATTACAGGAGATCGGTGATCGCTATGGAATATCAAGGGAGAGAGTCCGACAGATTGAAAAAAGTCTAATAAAGAAGTTAAGAGAATTTTTTAAATGCGAAATATCTGATTTTGATTCTTATGCTTTTAAAGATGAAGTTGAGTAGGGGAATATTATAAATGAAGTCGCGGTTATTACAGCTATCTATTTTTTTATTTATAGCATTTTTATTTTATCCGGGTTGTAATTTAATCAAGTCGATAGCTCCGGACGATGAACTGCCGGTTAAAAAAACTGAAAATCGTTATTATAACTATATAGAAGCTTATCTGAACATAAAGAAAAATAATTTAGATAAAGCTATCTACCACCTGAATAAAACGATTAAAGACGATCCTGAAAATTTATATTTGCAAAGAGAGCTTGCGCTTCTTTATTTACTGCAGAAAGACAGCTTAACGGCACTAAATATTGTTGAAAATATTATTGATAAGAATCCGAGAGATATAGATTCTCTTATTATGTATGGAAGAATTAAACAAAGCCTAAAGCAAATTGATGATGCTAAAGAAGCATATGAAAATGTTATTGCCTTTGATCCCTCTCAAAAGGAGATTTATTTGGTTCTTGGCGATATTTATATGGCAGAAGGTAAGCTTGGCAAAGCTTTAAAGATATATAAACAGTTAGTTAATAAATATCCAGAATTTTACGCAGGGCATTTTTTTATTGGAAAGATTTATGCGGAACAGGACAAAATAGTTGATGCTGAGATAGAGTTTAATAAAGCATTGGATTTGGAACCCGGCCTTGAGGAAGCCAGATTCGAGTTGATAAAACTTTATAAAAGTCTGGGTGAAGATCAAAAGGTTATTAATATATACGAAGAAATTTTAAGACGAAACTCAAACAACATCAGGGCTGCTCTTGAGCTTGGTCTTCTTTATTATAAGGATGGAATGATTAAAGATTCAGATAAACTTTTAGAGGATCTTGCTGCGAAAAGTTTGTCTGACTCTGAAGTGATAAGAAAAGTAGCTGAGTTATATTTGGATGAAAAGAAATATGATGATGCTGTTATTATCCTGGAAGGAATGTTAAAGAACTCGTCTTACAGTTCAGACCTTCATTATGCTGCAGGTATAGCATATGACGGAATTAAAGATAAAGAAATGACAACAACGCACCTTAAACAGGTGAAGCCGGGTTCAAAATTTTATCAAAATGCAGCAATCCGGATTTCTTTGTTATACCGAGACGAGGGGAAAATAGGGGAGGCTATTAATTTTTTAGAAAACGTTATAGAAAATATTCCTGATAAACCCGAACCAATGCTTTATCTTGGTTCATTTTATGAAGAAAAAGAAGAGTTCAACAAGGCTGAAAAAGTGTTTAAGAAAGCACTCATAATTGATCCAAACAATATCGAACTCCATTTTCGTCTCGGTGTTGTTTATGACAAGTTGGACAAAAAAGAGGCTGCAATAGAATCGATGAAGACAGTTATAAATCTTGATCCACATAATGCAAATGCTTTGAATTATGTGGGTTATATCTACGCAGAGCTTGGGATAAATCTTGATGAAGCAGAACGTCTTATAAAAGAAGCATTAAAATACAGCCCTGATGACGGCTATATTACTGACAGTCTTGGATGGGTATACTACAAAAAAGGACTTTACAAAGATGCGCTTAAACTTCTGAAAAAGGCGGCAGATTTGGTTCCTGATGATCCAACTATTTTTGAACATCTGGGAGATGCTTATTTAAAAATGAATGATAAAAAAAAGGCTCTTATGTTTTACGAACGTTCTCTATTGAAAAGAGAAAAGGATAAAGCAGATATTGAGAAAAAGATTCTGGAGTTAAAGTGACGGCTTCGTACATGATCTTAGTAATCGGCGGTGCCGGATATATCGGTTCTCATATGGTTAAGGAGCTTATCAGCCATGGATGCCTTGGAAAACGGCGAATCCAGCAACATATACAATCTGGGCAACAGCCATGGATACAAGGAACTTGGCTGGCAGCCAAGATATCAGGACCTCAAAACCATCGTGAAAACAGCCTGGAAATGGCATAGAAACAGCCGTTAGCCCTTTGTTAATAATATAGATTTTCCAGCGAGCTGCGGCGGAGGCTTGAAAACGGTCTCGATATTCCTGAGTGGTTTTCCTACCCGGAGGTCGTAGCTGAACTCAGACTGGCATATCCCCCGAAGTCAAAACAGGGGCTTACCATTTTTATTACTGGTTTGTCAGGGGCAGGAAAGTCTACTTTGGCCAAAGTCTTAATGGTAAAATTTACGGAAATGCGGGACCGGCCGGTAACCCTTCTATACGGCGATATTGTGAGGAGAAATCTTTCAAGTAAGCTTAACTTTTCAAAAGAACACAGAAATCTCAACATTACTCGAAAATTGCCCCCCCCTATATTCCCCCGTCCAATCCGGAAATCACCATAGACACAAGAGAAATGTCGCCGGATGAAGCCGCACAGGAGGTCTTGCTTTACCTTGAAGAGAATGGATATATTCGATAGGGAGAGGAAAAAAGGAGCATATCATGGACATTGAATTTCATTATTATATGACTTTCCTTATTGCGGGAAAAGCAGGATTTGGTAAAGATGACACAGCTACTATTGCTTATTCATCTCAATATGTAGATGACAATGACATAATCTATGAGATTCATAAAGACAAGGCTCAATATTATAGAAACTACATAAGCCAGACCATGAATATTCTGAAACCAAAAGCAAAATTATTTCGGATTTATTCATTATTTCATTTTATACCCGGGGAACCTCTTTATGAAGGTGCCTTTCGCAAAGATGGAGCTCTGCACTGGCTGAATACAACGCCTCAGTAGTGTCCGGTTAACATTCAAATAATTTCAATTGGATATGTCCGATAGTAATTTGGTTTTTGCAATCACTTTGCGCCAGCACCTGATAAATGGGCTTTTTCTCAAAAAGAGATATGCTTAAAATCTGTAAAATAGT
>VMSQ01000091.1 GCA_013792055.1 Desulfobacteraceae bacterium | reverse complement strand
TCGGCGTCAGACTCAAATTTTAAGCCTCGAAATACTCAATGTATTCCTGCATTTAAAATTTTCGCCTTCCTTGAACTTGAACAAAATTGAACATTTTTCAAAGGTCTCGTGTCTTCAACTTTTCGCAATTGCATCCAATACCAGTGTTATTGGTCTGTCTTCCTCGCTTTTTCCAGTAAAACGTATTGGCCCCGGCCTTCTGTAGTTGTTCTCACAAGGCGTTGCAGCAAGCCATTTATCTCTAAATGACTTTACAACCTGAAAGGATATGGAATCAACATCTACAATACTTTTTTCCAATACAAGGGATAACTTCCCTTTTCTTTCTTCAAGATGCATAAGTGGAGCAATTGGAATTCCAATAGGCTCCCATCTGGAAAAATCCATTTCTAAATTCTTTATGGCCGCCATCTGGCCTGTTGCACCGTCAGCTATCAGGCTAAAAACAGTTAATCCGAGATTATAGGTATAAATACAATCAAATCTTGTCGGGTCGCTTCCTCTGCCGTCGTAACCGTAAAAATGGACCTGAGTCTTAAACGTTGGAATAGATTTTTTATAAATTTGCTCAATAGGAACTGGGATTATGTCATTTTCCTGAATAGCTCCTTCTTTTACCATAATCTGTTTTAGCGTTTTTTTAGATATAATGAATTCTTTCAAAAGGAGAAATTTATTTTCTTTGTTATAGTTATTGAAAAGTATTGGACCAAAGTAATCAGGATCAAGCCCGCCTTTTGATAGTGTCTTTATATAATATGAATTATCGATCCCTAGTTTATAAATCCCTTTTTCTTTAAGAATATTCAAATAATCTTTTACCAGTCCCATAATTACCCTGTCTGTCTCAACCTGCGAAAACTGGAAATTTCCATGGCTGTCTCTTTCCATTAAGAGCCCTTCCTGAAAAAATTCGGGTATATCGTTGAAAAGATCATCATCTCTTGTATTCCAAATCGAAAACAAATTGTCTTCACGTGCAAGCCTTGCCAGTCTGCGAAGGTACTCCAGCTTGTCATTAAGAAGCGGGAAATCAGAATGGAAATCACTATCATGTGTTTTGTTATATTCAGCAATAATTGTATTAAGTTTGATTATAAACACCTGAATCTCATCAATAAACTCCAGAATACCCTCTGGTATGACAATTACGCCATAGTTTTTCCCTACAGCGGCTCTTCTAACAATACTATTACAAATCACACGTGAAAGATGGCGCAGTGTAATACCATAAGCACTGTAATCCGCTATGCCTTCCATCTCAACTGCCCTCTCAAGTCTCCTCCTGTCAATATAGTTAGCCAGATCCTCGCCGATCAGAGTTATATTGGCATGGGTCTGTAAAGCTACCTCAAGGGCTAAATGACTTGCGGATCTTCCCATTACCTTGCAAATGTGCCAGTATTTTACATCTGAACTGCAGTCAGTGCAAAGATTGCTTATTGCATTTGCAAAAGCTCTTGCTGCTGTATGGAACCCAAAAGATATGGCGCATAGAATATTGCCGACAGCATCTTTAACTTGTATATCACCATCAATTGTCTTGGGAACTCCAATAACCTGAATATTGTCTTCAAACATCTCCTGGGCAAGAAATGCTGCATTCGTGTTGGAATCATCTCCTCCAACTATTACAAGAGCATCCAGTTCAAGCTTTTTGCATGTTCCTTTTGACAGCGCCATCTTCTCTTTTGTGTCTGTTTTAGTCCTGCCTGTCTTGATCATTGTAAAACCACCCAGGTTCCTATATTCATCAACAAGACTGTTGGTAATTTCAATGGCTTCGTTTTCAAGTATTCCATCTGGTCCAAGCAAAAAACCGTAAAGTTTATTCTCCGGGTTGGCTTTTTTTGATGCATCATAAAGACCGGCAATAACATTATGGCCTCCTGGGGCGGGTCCTCCGGAAAATACAACACCGATATTACGTTTTTTACAGTATTTTTCTTTTAAAGATTCTTCCAGGTTTTCAGCGCCTGTTATGCTCTGTACCTTATTATCTATAATGTTCGGCAGTTGTTTTTTTGCTTCTTTATCAATGACAAATCTAAATTTAGAATTATCCTGCAAAACAGTATAGGGATATGTAAAAACTTTACATACAGGAGGGGCATATTCTCTTCTTTCAACTAATTCCTGGTTAATATTGCTGGTTACCTTTTGAACATCAGGATGTTTCAAAAGATCTTCAAGGGACATTGATTCTTTCCTTGACATGGCTAACCTCTCAAAATTTAATGCAAAAATTACTCAAACAAATTAATCAACAATGTTAAAGTCCCAGACTTTGTTGCTGTAAATGTCCCTAAGTTTTCTGGAGGCTTTTTCCGGTGTTTCGGCTCTCCAGGTTAAGGGCAGGTTATCATGGGACATATCTTCGACCTCATATGTCCAGCCATCTTGTTTCTGTACAAGAATCAATGAAACAATTCCGCTGTACTTTTCCTCTTTTGCGCTGACTTCAGCTTTATTAATGATAATATTTTCTTCTGTCACAGTTAATTCAACTCCAGTATTTTTTTTAATTGTTCGACCATATTATTCTTATGCGTAGCATTCCAGTAGAACCTTTTGCAGGAAGGGCAGGTTTTAAAGTTATCCAGGGTACAATAAACATATTCCGGCACACTGTCTGCTACAGAAATCTTGTCGATATATATAAGCTTTTTATTGCATAAAAGGCATAGAGTAAAGAGATTTTCCTTTGGATCGATTGAAAAAGCTTTTACAACCTGTTTTAGCTGATCCTGGTAATGGTCATATTTAACAAAAAAACTGTTTTCTCTGTTTATTTTTCTCCTGATTAACATTGTATCTCTTGTCAGAATTATACGCCCACTATGATAAGCTCTTTCTGAAATTTCATTATCCGATATTTCCGGGAAATATTCAACATCACATCCTATTATCCTCATCCATTTTGCAAGTTTTCCAAGCATGGCATCGGCAATGAAAATATTTTTCATAGCCTCACTTTTTTAAGGTGATAAGCGCAATTTCGCTTTTAGTGTTAAATCTTATAGGAATACATACCGCTCCGCAGCCCTGGTTTGTGTAGCCTTTCATGTTTGAATAGCTCCACAAACCACTATGAAATTTTTTGCCCACATATAAATGAGTGATTAAAGGAATCCCTCCGGGAAGAGAGATTTGTCCTCCATGAGTATGTCCGCACAGATATAAATTATAGTCGTTATTTGCAGCCATATCATATAATTCAGGGGAATGAACAAGGACGATTTTAAAATTATCGCATTCTTCTTCAAGAGCACATAAAGCCTGATCAGTATAATAATAATGAGAATCATCTAATCCTGTAACGGCAATTTTATCATTTTTTCTGCAAATATATGTTGTTTCATTTGTTAATATTTTAATGCCCATATTCTCGAGATGGCTAACCATCAGGTAGCTGTCGTGGTTGCCCAGAACCGCAATTATTCCATCCTTTGCATTTATTGATTCCTATTCCAATTTATATTATCTGCCCAACCAGTTATTATATAGTTTCTGACTATTCCCACAGATTCATGATTGTTGACCAAAAATTAGTAAAAAAGTGGTTTTTCTAACTGTATATTTCAATAATTTGGATATTAAACAAAAAACCGGATAACCCTATTGAAGGATATCTCGCCAGACGTTTGAAGTAAAGATATCTTGCCAGAGTGCCACCTAAGAATCAAACAATTTTCTTGTAGATTGTATTTGCATATAAAAGTTTTTAAAGCGTTTCAATTTATTTCATATAGAATAAAATAGATAACAGTATAATTTATTTGAATATAATTGGATTTGGTTGTGTTGAATGGACCATCCCGATTTTGAGATATTTGTCTAATTTTGTTGACCTCTTGAATTTTTATATTGTAGAAGTCAATAAAAGACCGGCCAATATCAATATTCAATTATAACATATTTTCGAATAGTTCGATGGGTTTAAATGGATTACATCGCTGGTTATATAGGCAGAAAAGCCACAAGTACTGCAAACCACATTTTTAACTTATTCGCGTTTACCTACCGAATACTTGTTCTCATATTCCAAAGGCCCAAGGCAGGCAGGGCTCTTGTCAGAAGAGTTACTCTTGAGCAGGTTTATTTTACCTGTGTTCAGGCATTACCTATTATTATTCCGATAGCGCTTGTTTTTGGAAGCATGCTAATCATACAGTTTGCCAAGGTTTCAGGCCAGTACGATCTTGGTAAAACAATGGTAATGCTGATTGTTAGAGAGCTTGGTCCCGTTATAACAGCACTTTTGGTCCTATTAAGATCAGCAACCGCTGTAGCAATAGAGATCAGCTATATGAACGTTTTCCATGAAACAGATGCTCTTGAAATGGCAGGAATTGACCCTATGCGTACAGTCTGTCTGCCAAGATTAATCGGGATAACTTCTGCTATACTTTGCCTTTTTATCGTTTTTGATGTAGTGGCTATTATTGGAGGGTATTTGATAGTCTGGATATTTACATATATCCCCCTGGGTGACTTTATGGCACAGATAGGGAAAGCTATAACCGCCACCGATATTGCCGTTGGAATTATAAAAGCTATATTCTTTGGAATCGTAATTACCGTTACATGCCTAAAGCATGGTTTCAGTGTAAAAAGGCTTATTACAGATATACCGGTCACCACTTCCAAAGCCGCTGTTGAATGTTTTTTCTACTGCCTTGTCATCAATGTTTTCATATCAATATTGTTTTACATGTAGAGACATAAATGTATTTGATCAATCTTGTTAATTATACTATTGATTCCCCAAAGGAAGATTGCAGCCTTGACAAATTGAATTTTGCCGTTTCCCGGGGTGATGCTTTTGCGATAATTGCTGATTCTCCTGATCGAGCCCATATGTTTCTAAGGGCGCTATCGATGCTTGTTAAACCTGTATCAGGCGATTTCTACTTTAAAGATAAAAAAATAGATTTTTCAGATTACAGAAACCTTCTTCCATGCAAAAAAAAAATAGGTTATATTGCTTCGGATGCAGCAATGATAAGCAATATAAGTGTCAGGGAAAATCTTCTTTATCAGAGATACTATTTTGAAAATTTACTCTCGCTGTCTTTAGATGAAACAGCGAAAAAATTATGCGAAAACTTTGGTATTTACGATAAACTTGATATGCGTCCCGGAAGGCTTCGCAGCGTAGATTTGAGAAGCGCCATTGCGATACGCGAGCTTATCAAGTCTCCTGATATACTTCTCCTTGAACGTCCTGAAGACTTCATGGGGCATGCGAACTTTGATCTATTTGTCGAGGTTTTGAGAGATAAGGTGTTGACCAAAATATCCCTTGTATTTATATCTTATGACAAGGATTTCATTGAAGAGTTTTCTAATAAGAAAATATTTCTCAAAGGTGGAAATTTAGACATCGTCAAATAGTTGATTCGAAAATAGCCAAATGGGTTTTATTTACCAGTTAACTAACATACCATTAAACCATTTAACGGGATCTGTATGGAAGTCGATTACAATAAAAAAGAGAAAATAGTCGGAACGTTTGTAATAGGCATTGTGATTCTTCTGCTTACCATGCTGATTATAATAGGCCGGGGCAAGGACTGGTTTAAAACATATGTTACCTATTATACGACATTTGAAGAAAGTTATAATCTTAAAGAAAACGCAGCCGTTAAACTATACAAGGCAGATATTGGAAAAGTTAAAAAAATCACCCTTGAAGAAGATAAAGTAAAAGTTAAATTGGCTATTCTGGAAGATTATTCATCAAGGATCAGAAGTGATTCCGCGGCAATTGTTGACAGCCCTACTTTTATAGGTTCTGAATACATCTCCATAATACCCGGCAGTGCTGATACGCCTTTAATCGAAGAAGGCGGTGAAATTCCTTCCAGGGAAAAAAAGTCTGTTTCTGATATTCTTGCTGAATTTGAGGTGGAGAAAACAGCCAAAATGGTTATTCCGGCAATACAGGATTTTGCAGAAGTTGCTCAACTACTAAGGGATCCTAAAGGACCATTGTTTGCCGCGCTTGATAGTTTTAACAATACGCTTTTTTCTTTAGAGAGAGTTGCACATGATATAGAAGCAGGGAAAGGTACTATCGGTGGAATAATCAGATCCAGGGAGTTGTTGGATAAAATTTTTAGTGATCTTGATAAATTGGATAAAATCCTTGAAAATATAAATAAAGCTTCCTCAAAGACTCCTGTAATAATGAACCAGGTTCAGGACAATCTTGCAGCAGTAAAAAAGATAGGCGATGACGTATCAGAAAGTGTTTTAAGCCTTAAAAGGATAATAAAACAAGTTGAAGAAAGTCATAATATACCTGAAATTACTCATTCTGTAAAAAATGGAGTTCAAGAAATAAGATATGGGGTAGAGGAGATAGATAAAGTTGTTCAGTCTCTTCAGAAAAATTTCTTGATAAAGTCGAATCTTCCTCCTGAAGAGGAACCGGAGAATATTGATGCCGGACTCCGGCAGTAATTTAAGAATACTGATATCGGGTGTCGTTCAAAGAACTTTTCTCAAAGACCACTTCATCAATGGATTCCAACGCATGTATAATAGAGACCTTTGCAAAACGTCCCCTTTTGCCCAAATAGCGCTAAAAAGCTTCACTTCGTGCCGGCGTCAGACTCAAATTTTAAGCCTCGAAATACTCAATGTATTCCTACATTTAAAATTTTTGCCTTCCTTGAACTTGAACAAAATTGAACATTTTTCAAAGGTCTCTAATAATCGAATGGTATATTTAGGCATAACTCTGATCGCATTATGCGGCTGTTTTGGTTGTATGCAAAAGACCAGGATTGCTGTGATTAGACATGCCGAAGTATCTCTTCAAGGCATTAGAAGTTTATCTATAGTTAAATTTGACGGCATGTACGAAGAGATGGTTCGAAAAGCGCTTTATAATAAAATCATTGAGGCCCAAAATTTAAATAAAGTTGATGACATTCGGGTTATAAATATCGAGCGGGCCGGTTTTGAAAATTTTGAAAAGTTGCATGCAGACGGCGTTATTTCAGGCAGAGTTACTGCCGGCATAAAAGACGTTCATGATGCCGAAAAGGTAAAGATACAGGAGGGAACCGGTGAATATAAGAAAGGCAAGAATGTGTTCGGGCAGGAAGCGCAGGTGGAGATTCAACGAACAGTTATAAGAGTAGTCCCCTATGTTATGCGTCAGGCCAGCATTATTGTAGATTTTAATATAGTTAATCTGAAAACCCAAGAGTGTATTTTTGCTGATAAAGTCTCGGAAGAATATAAAGAAAAGTTTGGTGGAGAGAATGAATATAGAAGCTATTTAGGAAGTAAGATGAGTCAGCTTCCTCCGCAAAATCAAACCTTGAAGGAACTTTCTGATAAAGTCGCCGCAAGGATTGTTGCAAAAATTTTTACTGCCGAGATTACCAGAGTTGTAGAATTTGATAACGGCAGCAATAAATATGCGATGGGCATAGGCGGCAACAAGAAAGTGAAAGAAGGGATTAAATGCGCTAAGAACGGGGAATGGGAAAAGGGTATAGAGATCTGGACGGATGTGCTGAATAACGAACCGGAAAATTCAGCAGCTTTCTATAATCTTGGCCTTGCTCATGAAAAAATTGGAGATTTGGAAAACCTGAAGATAGCACAAGAGATGTATAAAAAAGCTGTCAAATATGGAGACAAAGCTGTTCATTTAGATGCTATGCAGAGAATCAAGGAAACTATCCGTGATTTTCCCAAGGAGTCGCAGACAAGATAAAAGAAAGACTACTTTTAATTTTAGATAACTGCCAAGGTTGTCAGGTTCACGGTTGGTTACTTTGCGTTTTTCATATCAATTTCCATCGCTCTCTAACCTTGAACCTTGGAACTTTGAACCTGAGCAGTTAAAATTTGAGTTATGCAATAGGTTTTAAGCCACCCAGACTCATGGCCGGGTGGCTTTTAATTTTATGACGGCTTCGTAAAAAGTCCATTTTCTTCCCGCTGTAGCGGGATGCATCCCCTGCCCTGTTAAATTTTTGCTATGCAAAACGGCGTAGCCGATTTAACAGGGTAAATCATTGCGACGTAGCTATAAGTACGTCTCATTCCTCAGGATTTGCGCGCCTTGAAACTGGAGCTTTTTACTTTGCCGTCCGAATTTTGACTTTTTTATAATTTATAGGGAGGTTCATAATTTGGCTAAACTGCTTGTAATTGATAATTATGATTCTTTTACATACAATCTGGTACAAATGTTTATGAATTATGATCTTTCTATTGAAGTGTACAGAAGTGACAAAATTTCTATTGACGGGGTTGAGGCAATATGCCCCGACTATGTTCTTATCAGCCCCGGGCCCAGAGGCCCATCACACTCAGGGATATCTATTCCGCTTATTAAATTTTTAAATGGCAGAGTCCCAGTCTTGGGCGTTTGTCTGGGCATGCAGTGTATTAATGAAGCATTCGGAGGCAGTACTGTTAGATCGCCAATTCCGATGCACGGAAAAGTAAGTATGATTTACCATAATAATAATGGAATTTTTAAAGGACTTCCTTCTCCATTTACTGCAGCCAGATATCATTCATTAATGGTAAAACTTAATCAGCACGAACTTATAGTAACCTCTCAAACCAGCGATGGTGTTATTATGGGGATTTCTCACCAAGAATTTCCGATTCACGGGGTACAGTTTCATCCTGAAAGCTTTCTTACGGAAAAAGGATTTTTACTGGTTGAAAACTTTCTCAGGCTGGGGCCGCTTGAAGATAGAGTTGCCTATGAAAAATGTTGAATGCTCAATGGATGAAATAAAAAAAATAACCGGTGAAATTGATGGTATTCATACTGAAAGGATTGAACTGGGCGAATCTTTCCTTGATTTTGCTGCTCGTTTTGCCGCAATGCCCGGCACGGTTATTCTTATGAGCGGAGGAGATAATGACTGCTCAAGATACCACATGCTTGGCGCAAAACCCTGGCTGACTTTTACCGGACGCATCAATGACATGCAAATCAAAACCGAAGATCATGTCTTCAATTTTAGAGCAGATCCCTTTGATACTCTCAGGAATATCATAAATGCTTACAGACCGTACGTTCAGCATTTGAATAAAAATACACAATCGCCTTTTACAGCAGGCATTTTGGGATACCTGTCTTACGATCTGAAAGATTCTCTTGAAAAACTTCCTCGCACTTCAATAGACGATCTTTATCTTCCGCATATATGCTTTTTCGCCCCTTCAATAATTATTATACATGATCAAAAAACACACACAACAGATCTGTTTGTTCCAAGACGAATTGTTTCCGGGGAAAGTGTTTTGCATAAAGACCTTGA
>VMSQ01000323.1 GCA_013792055.1 Desulfobacteraceae bacterium | reverse complement strand
TATCATATGCATCCTTAGATGCATTATAAATCATGTTTTTGATTTTCTGTTTCATTTTTTTAAGACTTCGCTATTAAGAGAAAATATTACGGCTTCGCAAATACGAAGCCGCTAATTAAATTTATACCTTTTTCACAATGGGTTCAATTCATAAAGAGTTTTCATGCCTAAGTCAAGAATCTTGGTTTCAAATGGTTGGGAGTTTTTTGAACTTTTCAATGAAACGCGTTGTCAAGTCAAGGCTGGCGGGAAGCCTATAAATCTGACCCTTACCTCTGTTCTCATTTGTGAAATTGATCGCGGATTTGCATTTCAGACCTAAAGATATCAGAAACCTATCAAAATATTCTTGTAGTCAGTAGAATCAGAGATAGCAGCTATACGTAACAAAGGCATGATCTGCCATTATTTAAAAAATTTCTCTTAAAGGCACAGCCCTACCCATCTAACTGAGATTTGTTGTTAGCCTGGTTTTCAAAATTAGCGTCGAGAGCTTCTACTAAGTATATACTCCTCATCTAATAGAGCCTTATCTATTTTCGCTAAATATTTTTCTTTTTCTTCATATGGTCTAACCTTGAATATAGCATCAATGGTAGGTTTTGATTCTGTAACTGTTTTTGATTCAAGCGCCTTATTAATTAAAAATGCAATATCATCAGTAAGTTGAGCGAATAGAACCAAACACCCCCTCCACCAATCTTGATATAAATAAGGGCCGATATCAATCCCACGATTTTGCACTAATTCTAACGCTGCTAAATACTCTTGATAACGGAAATGACCAAAACCAAAATTCTTCCGATGACTCATAGGTACTAAAATATTGCAAGGATGCATAAGTTCATTTACAGCTATTAATATATTTTGCTCATCAGTCCCTTGCGGAGCGTTTTGAATTGCTATTTTAATTAACATATCAAATTCCATTTCCCTCAATTTATGTTCATGAAAAGAAAATGCTAATTTTCTGGCAATTGTGCTAAGAAGATGCTGAGTTGAGGATAGCCTCACTGTTAGTTTATGTATATCGTAATGGCCTAATAAAAGGCGCATACGTTCTTGATACAGACGAATCTCGCTTTCCGGTAGTTCTACGCCATGCTCTGTCAATACGCATAATATTGTGGATAGAAGAGGACTTCTAACAATTTCGGCTAAGTTTGGATGCTCTTCCAAGTGTGTAATGATTTTCTTAACACGCTCGTCATCTGGGTTGTCAAACCAATTAGAAAAAAAACTTACTCGTTGTTGATCGGTGAAGGGTAATAGATTAATTCCTAAAAAGGAGATATCAGATAAATATTTTCCTCCAGCCCTCGCAGAACAAATAACCTGTGAATTCGGATAGCGTTTTGCCATTGTCTTTATAGCATCAAGAATCCATGTTGCTAAGCTTATAACTTCATCTATTCCATCAAATAAAAGCAAAGATTTTGAATTTTCTAAAGTGTCATCCAAGTTATTAGGAGATATTTTTATTCCCTCTAATCTATAATATTCAACAATTGCAGTCTTGAGATGTTCTATAGCAGATAACTCTTCATTGTATCTGATGGTTTTTCTATAATTAGAAATTATTGGGGCCAATGGTAAGAATAAAACTACATCTTTGCTCTTAGAATCTGATAGGATACGCCTAGCCTGCATTTGCAAACATGTTGTTTTTCCGGCACCAGCTTCCCCGAGAAATGCAAAATGTAAACCAGTGTTAACCAATTTGTTTATAGGAATTTTAATACGAGTGATTGAATCCTTTTTTTCACAATCTTTTTCTAATGTAAATGACTTAAATATTGTAGAAATATTTCCATCAGTTAATAGTAAATCCATAAAACCAAACAACTTATGACAATCTTTCAAAACATTACGACATTTATCTAATTGAGTAGAGGGATCATTCAATATAGATATTTGTTTATAGAGCCAACTTTTTTTTGATTCAAAAAATGATGTAATTGAATTCAAATCTATTTCAATATTTACAGTAACAGCTTCAATTATATCGTCTTTGTGTTTACCGTCTTTGTGAGCAGTAGTATAAGCTTTTTTCTTATCCGCTAATGATTTGTTTATCTGATTGATAGAATTTGTAATGAGTGAAAAATCGTAAGAATCCAATGCTAACTGGCAAATGCTTTCAAATTTATCCCATTCTAGTTCTGTAAATTTAAAACAGAAATGTTTTTGAACAGGGATTAAAGAAAAAAATAAGTTTGCCGAAATATTTCCAAATGTAATATCAAGATCTGAATAAAATGATGCAATATTCTTCTCAGATTTAAAATCGAGTGCATTTAATAAAGTCTGATTATTTAGTTTGTTAGTTGATACCTTGTGAATAGATTCTTGTATTCCCAAAAAACTGCTGGCTAAGTCAGGTAAGTATTGGTTTATAAGGTTTATTAGAAGTGGGCCATCAATTATCTTAAGTCCTTGAGTACGAAGAGCCGAGTATTTTGGAAAACGTGTTTTAAGTGAGCGAGTTTCAATTGGGAATGGAGTTATTAAGTAGACAATTGAAGGTAAATAATCTTTACCATCTAAGTGAGGTACTGGATTTTCAAATGCACATTGTAATTGATTAACAATTTCCATAAAGCTTTTATCATCAGATGCTTTGGCTGATAATTTATATTTCTTAACTTGAGCAACAGCAAGTTCTACGAGGCCAAGTTCATCATGCCGCCAAAATATTAAATCCTTACCTCCTTCATATGGCCCTCCATGATAGTCGACTTTTTCAAAACCCAAGGCATAAAATAATGGTAATAATATTTCGATGGTTAATGATTTTTCAGAAAGCTTTTGTAGAATTTTTAGAGTTGAGTTTAAGTCGACAGACATTATAGCTCCTAAAGCAATTTTGCATCATCTAATATGATGACTATTTAGTTGTCTCACCAGTGCCCTTGAAAGTTCTTTCTATTCAACAAACCACGCAAATGGATTTGCAATAGCATGAAAATGTGCAACTTGTTGTCATATAAACAATTATTTGATTTTTGTGGTGAGGTAACTCAATAGTCATATCTAATATTGACGTCGCAAATTACCAGCAACAAAAAGTAGAGCGATGAGGAATTTCGTCAATTCCCATCCATAAGCGCCTATGCAGTTATTATATATTTTCTTACTATTCCCACAGATTTTATGATTGTTGACCAAAACATTAGCAAAAAACGGTTTTTCTAAAGACTATCTCGCCAGAAATTTTGAGTGTAGATCTCTTGCCAGCAGAGCAACCCAGGAATCCAATAATATTCTTGGGGGTTGTATTTGTATATCATAAATATTAAAATGTTTCAATTTGTTACGGTGCGGACCCGCTTGCTATGTGTTGTGGAGAGGGGGGAGAGAGAAACTCCCCCTTACCCGATTAGCCCGATTTATTAACTCCACACACCATATTTTTATTCTTGAATCCAGCTTACTTTCTGACCTTTAACCTCTGCAAATAGCCGTTCCAGCATCCCGCCCTTACTGGCAAACCCGATAACAACTTCATCAGCCAGCTCAATCATAAACCGGTTTCTTTTTTCCGCGGTTTCTGCTGAGACGCGCTTTATATTTTCAGTAAACGGCGTAACCATCAATAATCTACCGTCATTAACAGCGGCCCTGTTTACCGGTTCGATTCTTTCTTTCATCCCCCGCGCCAATGCCATAATGATCGGCTGAGTGCCGGCAAGCAGGTAATGGAAAACATCTTTCTCAATCTTGGAGTGAAAACCGCTGATAATGCAGTTGCCCTGGTCACGCTGTTCAATGGCCCAGTCATAACATTTAAGCACCACCGAAGCGGGTATTTTGCGGCTGCAGAGGAATGCGGTTTTGTGCAGTCTCAGTAATCCCGTATTGCCGAGCGATGCTGCAATCATTTTTTGTCCGCGTTCTTGTCCGGTTTTTGTTTTATCTGTCTTTGTTTTTTCGTCGGCGGAAGATAGTTTTCGGATGTGATGACGCTTTTGCCTGTTTTTGATTCCAATTCCAATCGGGCTTTCTTCGCAATTTTACCGCCCTTTTTCCCCGCGTCCGCATTTTCAACCATACCGGTAGCGTCCACGCTTTCGGCAATCTGCCGGGTGGAAAGTTCCGCAAGCGCCGTAAAAATCAACTCCGCTTCGCTCATGTGGTCGCGCAGATTTTGCGTTTTGAGCCCTTTGATATTTTTATGTTTTTTGACTGAAACACCGCTCCATTCCTGATGAATGATGTTGGTGAGAGCAGCAAATTCGTCTTCTCTGGTTATTTCGTGGCCTTGCCAGTAATCCG
Source organism: Desulfobacteraceae bacterium (assembly GCA_013792055.1). Classification (GTDB taxonomy): domain Bacteria; phylum Desulfobacterota; class Desulfobacteria; order Desulfobacterales; family ETH-SRB1; genus B13-G4. Next base: position 1,038 of record VMSQ01000323.1, on the reverse strand, counting down.
TGAGTTTATTACGGGTTTCCTGCCCCATCATTCGCTGCTGAATCCACTTTTCGCTTCTGCCGTGCTGCTGCCAGTATTCACGGGCACGGTCGAGTGACCGGGCCGGGTCGCTCATATCCTGCAATCGTTCATATCCAACCTTTGCCAGCCATAATTTTATCGGTTCAGCCTTGGGGCTGGGAACCGACTGAATAAGCCGTAATAAGGTTTCAGGATCAGCAACATCGGTCAGGTATTTTTTCCCGTCCGCGGCTTCCATTTTCAGTCGGTTACATTTTGTAACCGACTCACTGCCTTCCTTTTTTAAGCGGTTTTTTAAAACTTTCCAGTAGTTTCGGGCCGCCTGATAATCCGGCTGCTGTATCAGAACCTGAATAATGTCCACCACCGAAAAATACCAGATTCCCATCTGTTCATCGTAATGACGCCGGATTTTATTGTTTTCAAAAACGGCCAAAGTGTTGTCAGCCATTGTTGTCCTCCCCGCTGTTCAGTTCCTTGCCCATGCGGTATTTGATGTCGTAGTTGATGATGAAATCCAACTCTTCATGGGTAAAGCCGTAGTGGCTAGTCAGCAAGCGATCTATCTCATCTATGATGGGTTTACATTCCTTCACGTCGAAATTGGTTTCATCTGTCGAGATGATGGCACCTCTCCGTTGTCTCACTTCAGAACTTGCCGAGTATGCCTTCAAAAGACTTGACTGCAAAACTTTACATTTGTCAGGATGCGCCAAATTTAAATCAAAAACAGGCATTTCAGCCACTTCGCGTGAGACCACATCCATACAATTCGAGTTTGTAATCCAATACCAATAGAACAGTTGACTATTCAATAGGCAGAAGGTTATCGAACTAACACTACGATCTACCGAAACGCCTTTGTAATGCGATGACAGTGGAGTAAAGAGTGCTTTACGCCAATACCGTCCTCCTGAATGGTAGTATATGGATTTACCTCGAACAGTGTATGAAGCTTTGAGTTTCTTGTTATGGCTGTGGAGCTTAGTCAAAATCTGGTTTTCGAGGTTATTCCCT
>VMSQ01000135.1 GCA_013792055.1 Desulfobacteraceae bacterium | reverse complement strand
TTTTTCAACTTTTGCTATAACATGAGCAATGGTAAATGTTTTACCGGATCCTGTAACCCCCAGAAGGACCTGGTGTTTTTTCCCGGATAAAACACCTTTGCTCAAGGATTCTATTGCATAAGGCTGATCCCCCTTTGGAGTAAAATTTAATACCAGATTAAAGGAAGACATAAGGCTCTACATGATAACTTATTCAATTTATAGCAATACCCCCATTCACAGATATCAGATATCAGAGGTCAGATATCAGAAAAAAACTCAACAATTCTTTAATCCCTAAATCCCTAAATCCCTAAATTCTTAAATCTCTCTCTTGATCCTCCGCGTCTCTTTCACTCCTCTGACCTCCGACCTCTGACTTCCGTGCTTCTGACCTATGCTTTCACCTTCCAGATCGTGCCTTCAGGACGATCCTCAATAATAATATTCATGACTTCAAGCTGCCCCCTGATTTTATCTGCTTCCGCCCAATTTTTTGCCTTTCTGGCTTTTTCCCTCTCTTTAACCATATCTTCAATAACAGCAGGATCAATTGACTTTTTCCCCAGAGCCTTAGATTTTTTCCCCTCAAAATAGGCTTCAGGTGATTCATAAAGAATGCCTAATATGCCGCCGATTTTCAGGATATCTGATTTGTATGAAATTATATCTTTTATTGCCTCTTGAGATAATCCTTCCTTAGTTTCATCTAACAGGCGATTTATATTTCGAACAGCGTCAAAAAGCACACTAATGCCTCGGGCGGTATTGAAATCGTCATCCATTGCTTCGCAAAACTGCTTGTAATAATTACCAGTCTCAACATCATTTATTTCTGAAAGTTCTTTCTTTTCTTCAACGCGCTCAAACAGTGCATAAATCTTGTCAAGGCCGGCACTTGCTTCATCCATTGCTTTATCCGTAAAATCAATCGGGCTTCTGTAATGACTTGAGAGGAGAAACAGTCTTACAGTCTCAGGATGAAAGGATTTTAATATATCCTTTATCATTAAAAAGTTGCCAAGCGATTTTGACATTTTTTCCTGGTTTATATTTACAAACCCGTTATGAATCCAAAACCTGGCAAAAGGCTTACCAAATGCCCCTTCTGACTGTGCAATTTCATTTTCGTGATGCGGAAAGATAAGATCTTTTCCTCCGCCATGTATATCAAATGTTTCCCCAAGATATTCGGTGCTCATTGCCGAACATTCAATATGCCATCCCGGTCTTCCCTTGCCCCACGGGCTGTCCCAGGCAGGTTCTCCAGGCTTGGCCGATTTCCATAAAGCAAAATCAAAAGGATTGCGTTTTCTTTCGTCGACATCTACTCTGGCGCCGGCTTCCATATCTTCAAGCTTACGGCCGGAAAGCTTGCCATAATCTTTAAATGATTGTATTGCAAAAAATATATCGCTGTCGATCTGATATGCCATGCTTTTATCTATTAGTATCTCAATAACTTTTATAATCTGAGCAATATGTTCTGTGGCCTTTGGTTCGATTGTGGGCCTCTCAACATTTAGAGCATCCATGTCTTCGTAAAATTCATTTATGTATTTTTCAGCAAGTGCTTTAGAATCAATACCTATCTGATTTGCACGATTTATTATTTTATCGTCAACGTCAGTAAAGTTTCTAACATAAGTTACTTCAAAGTCTTTTGCCTTTAAATATCTTGCAATGACATCAAATGTTACTATGGACCTTGCATGTCCGATATGGCATGAATCATAAACAGTTGGGCCGCAAACATACATGCCTACCCTGCCCTGTTTTATAGGTACAAAAATTTCTTTTTTCCTATTTAATGTATTATATATGCGAATTGCCATATGATCCCTGTAAATAGTCGAGTAGTCGAGTAGTCAAGTAGTCGAGTAGTAGTCAACCACTCGACTAATATCAATTGGTGTCTTTGTGGCTGAACTATTACCTATTAATTAAAACTATGCACATAGCACCAATTCCATCTCCTTCTCCAATCATCCCGAGGCCTTCTGTTGTGGTGGCTTTGATATTGATGCGGGCAGGTTCAATCTCTATTGCCTGAGCAATGTTTTTTCTCATGGCTTCTTTGTAAGGAGCAATCTTTGGTTCCTGTGCAAAAATCGTAGAATCTACATTATTTATTTTAAAGCCTTTTTTGCTGATCATTTCGCAGGTTTTTACAAGGAGTTTTATACTGTGGATGTCTTTGAATGCGGGATCTGTATCAGGGAAATGCTGGCCGATATCTCCTAAGCCTGCAGCACCTAAAATCGCGTCACATAAGGCGTGGATAAGAACATCTGCATCTGAATGTCCGTATAAACCCTTTTCAAAGGGGATAATAACCCCTCCAAGAACCAGTTTTCGCCCATGAACCAGTCTGTGCACATCATATCCAATACCTATACGCATGTTATTTTTCTTTCTGTTTCCTTTCATTAATCAACCTGACCATAATCTTATCTGCCCGATCCAGACGACTGGCAATTACCTTAAATAGATGCTTTGCAACATCAGGATATTTCTCAATAAGTTCATAAAGTTTGTCTCCCGGGAAACGCTTTATTATAGACCTTCCTTTTGAGATAATGCTTGCAGATCTGGGCTCTCCAGTTATAGCTGACATTTCTCCAAAATATTCACCGGGCTGCACAATCTCAGCAATTTTTTTGCCTCCCTTAACAACAAATAAAGCACCCTGTATAAGTTTGAAAAAATCTATATCCTTATTACCTTCACGGATAATCACATCTTTATCTTCGTATCTTTCTACATCAGGATTTACAAGATATGCAGGCAGAGCCTCTTTGGTTATGGTTGTTCGTTTTAGAATTTCCTCAACAGAAGTTATTCCCTCTCTAATTTTAGTCAGGCCGGCGTCCCTCAAAGTAGCCATACCTTCCTGTATAGCTGTCTTTCTAAGTTGATCTTCAGGAACGTTGGCATTTATTGCCTTGGCAACTTCATCGGTTACTTCCATTAGCTCATATAAGCCGAGTCTGCCTTTATAGCCGGTCCCTTTGCAGGCTGGGCAACCTTTTGGTTTATAAATTTTCAAGTCCGGAATTTCATCTTTGGGGAATCCCATAGCCTCCAATTCATCCGGGTTGATTTTATTAACCAAAGCCTTGCATTTTTGGCAAAGCTTTCTGGCTAATCGCTGTGATAATACCATTGTTACAGCAGCAGATACCATGTAAGATGGTATGCCGATATCTACAAGACGTCCTATGGTTGAAGGACAGTCGTTTGTATGAAGGGTGCTGAAAACCAAATGCCCGGTCATAGCGGCTTTTAGAGCAATTTCTGCTGTTTCCAGATCACGAATTTCGCCTACCATTATTATATCCGGGTCCTGTCGCAAGAATGATCTAAGAGCAGCAGCAAAGGTCATACCCACTTCTTCTTTAACATTTACCTGATTTATCCCTCTGAAGTTGAATTCAACTGGATCTTCGGCGGTAAGTATTTTTGTATCTTCTGTGTTAAGTTTATTAAGAACGGAATACAGTGTAGTTGTTTTGCCACTGCCTGTCGGACCGGTTACAAGAAGAAGACCATATGGCCTTGAAATACATTTATTGAGCGTTTTTAGAGTTTTTATCTCAAATCCCATCTTGGTTAGATCCACATTAAGTGAACTCTGGTCAAGAATACGCATGACAACGCCTTCACCAAAAAGAGTCGGCAGAGTTGAGACCCTCAGATCAACTGTCTTTCTTTTGCCGAGACGCATCTTGATTCTGCCGTCCTGTGGCACACGACGTTCGGCAATATCCAAACCAGCTAAAATTTTCAGCCTTGAGGTTAAGGCATTTTTAATACTAAAAGGCAGGTTCATGGATTTATAGAGAGAGCCGTCCAATCTATATCTAACCTGTAATGCCTTATCAAAAGGCTCAATATGTATATCGCTGATACCGTCATTAATGGCTTTAATAAGAATGCCATTAACAAGTTTGATAATTGGAGCATCAGAAGCAAGATATTGATCTATGCCGGTATCTTCTTCCCGAATACTCTGCATCTCAATTTCACCTGCTGCTTCTGAAACCAGAGAACCAAAGTCATCGACAACCGTGAGAGGGACAGCTTCTTCTTCCTCTTCTTTTTTTAATCCATATTTATTATATTCTTCATCACTTATCTTGTAATATTTTCTGTAAGCTTCGATTATATCCTGTTCACTGGATACGCTGACCTTTAAACCTCGGTGGATTTCTTTTTGCAGATTTTCAACAGCAGTCGTATCAGTGGGCTCCATCATAGTAACTACAAGATTTTCTCCTTCGAGTTTTAAAGGGAAAGCCATATATTTACTGGCTGTTTCGTAGGATAAAATCTTGAGAGCTTCCGGAGCAGGAGGGTTTTTAGATATTATTACAGCAGGGTAATTATAAATGCGGCTCAGAACGTTTACTATGCTTTCTTCATCTATGTAGCCAAGCTTGATGAGTATGCTGCCAAGTCTTAGTGAATTTGTTTTCTGATAGTTTAGTGCATTCTTTAACTGAGCACTTGTAATATACCCCTCTTTACTCAGAAGCTCGCCTATCCTGGTTTTGCCGGCTCCTGACTGATCTCTTATCGTAGCTTTCAGGCTGGTTCTCATTTTGCTGGTTTCCTGCGAAGAAATCGGGTTTTTATTTGATACTTGTTTATTCATTTATTTTATACAGACCTTCCTGACACGGATAAGATCGCAGTGCCCATCAAAGATTTTTGCAATTCCATCCCGTTTAAGTGTTTTCATGCCGTCCTTTATAGCCTGATCTCTTATTTCTTCCATTCTCGCATTTGCCTGTATCAATCTTTTTACTTCATCGGTTCCCATTAACAATTCATATATGCCCATTCGGCCCTTATACCCGCTATTGTTACAGGCTTCACAGCCATTTGCTTTTTTTAAAGTCAAATCCGGCGAGTAAGGTATGTTTATATCTTTGTTGAATTCTTCAGCACCATATTCCCTGACAAGCTCATCATATTCCTCTTTAGAAGGATGGTATGCTTGTTTACAATTCGCACAAAGTGTTTGAACCAGGCGCTGAGCGAGAATACATAAAACAGCGTCTGCAAAGTTGAATGGATCCATTCCCATATCAAGAAGTCTTGTTATGCTTTCAGGAGCACTGTTGGTATGAAGGGTTGAAAATACAAGATGCCCGGTCAGCGATGCCTCTATTCCGATTTGAGCTGTCTCTTTGTCACGCATCTCACCTACCATAATAACATCCGGGTCTGCCCTCAAAAATGCACGCATTGCAGCAGCAAAATTAAATCCTATCTTGGGTTGAACCTGTACCTGCCTTAAACCTTTCTGACTAATTTCAACTGGATCTTCAGCAGTCCAAATCTTTATTTCAGGTTTATTAATATAGCCCAGAGCCGAATGAAGTGTGGTAGTTTTGCCTGAACCTGTCGGACCGCAAACAAAAACAATACCATAGGGCTTGGTGATTACGCTTACAAAGTTTTCAAAATTACTCTTCGAAAAACCCATTTTTTCAAGCGGTATGGGCTCACCGGCAGCAAGAATGCGAAGTACGATATCTTCAACTTTTCCCTGAGTAGGTATAGTTGCAACTCTTAGTTCAATATCCTTACCGCCGTATTTTTTGAATTTTATCTTTCCGTCCTGCGGCTTGCGACGTTCGGCAATGTCCAGGCCTGCCATTATCTTGATGCGTGATATTACCGCATTCTTATAGTTATATGGAATAGTTTGATATATAGAGCAAGCACCGTCAACTCTTAAGCGGACCTGAGTGCTTTCCTTTCCAAGTGCCGGCTCTATATGAATATCCGAGGCTCTTCTGTCATAAGCATCGAGAATGATCTTGTTGACAAGTTGAACAATAGCGCTGTCTTCCTCGCCTATTAAAGTTTGCGCTTCTTCTATCTCATCTTCCTCTTCCTTCAACCGAGAAAGAATGTCATCAATCGCGGCAAGCTTTTTTACATCATGGGTAAACAGTGTAATAAAATCAAGAATATCCTGTTTTAATGAAACGTAGAATTTTATTTCTTTGCCTGGGAAGAGAGACCTTATTACATCAATTTTCTGCAGATCATTTGGGTTATCTATTACAATTACTATTTTACCATCTTCAATTCGCAAGGGCACCCATAAATTTTTGTACATGAAGGCAACTTTAAGCCCCGCAAGAAGCTCGCCTGGAATCGGAGTATTTTCATTATATCTGACAAATGGGACATTATAGAATTTGCTTAAAGAGTTGCCTATCTCATTTTTTGGAATTTTAAGCTCTTTTTCCAGAATAGTTTCGATGAGCACTTTTCGATTTCTTGCATCAGCTACGGCTTTATCCAGCTCTTTTTGAGTCAGAATGTGATTTTCAAGCAAATAACTAAATTTATTGGGCCTGGCTCTTACCATTCTTTGCTGGTTAAACAGAGCTATTCCAAGTACCTTAGCCAGCTCTGCTGCGGATTGCTCATCTTTTATTGTAAAAGAGCTATCGTTAATTCTGTTTATCAGTTGAAAAGCGCCAAGCAGATAGTTTTTGAAAATGACAGGAACAACCAGAACCTGCTTTGTTTTAAAATCCGTTTTTTCATCCCAGCTTTTATCGAATTTTAGTTCAGGATCAATTGCAGGCAACTCCTTTTCATCATAAACATTTTTAATATTTATAAGTTTTTGTTTTAAAGTAGAATATCCTGCCAGGCTGTTTTTTGATATAGGTATGCGTATTTCGGAAATTTCATCGCCGGACTTAAATCTTGATACCAGCTCGTTTCTTTCTTTATCGATAACATAAACAGTAATTCTTTCAGCTTCAAAAAGAGAAGTGATTTTATCTTTCAGGTCTATTAGTATCTCATCCAGATTCGAAGCTGCATTTATTTTGTTTCCAATCGCATGAAGATTTGTCCTGTATTCCACCTCTGATTTGAGGTGCTGTAAATCAGAGGCAGTATCAGGACTTTTTAACTTATTTAATAATCTTGGCAATGGTCCGATTTTCACCTGAATTATTTCCTTATTTTTGCCATAATTGTTGTATCTATTAAGAGGGTATTATATTACCGCCCATTCGCTTTGCTCATTAAAGGCGCGAAGCACGCAAAGGATTAAATCTTATGAAATAAACCCAAGCCCTTCGGGCAAATTAGACATTTAGGCCGGCGGAACAGCGTTAAATTATTGCTTGTTATAATGCC
>VMSQ01000285.1 GCA_013792055.1 Desulfobacteraceae bacterium | reverse complement strand
TAAAAAGCAGGTTGACTTCAGTTTAATACGTCATCCTGTAAAATTGTTAAAAAGATTACTGAAAGAAAACGCAAGCCCCGGCGGATTGGCCATGTCAGCCGCAGTTGGGACCTTTTTTGCAGTACTGCCTCTTATATCAATACATACCTTAGTAATTGCCTATGTTGCAACGCGCCTGCATCGGAAAAAAATAATGGCGCTGAATATACAACACTTATGCATGCCGCCTTTTGTTCCACTAATTTGCATTGAGCTGGGCTATTATATGCGAAACGGCCGCTGGCTGACAGATGTGAACCTGAATACAGTTTTCGGCCAGCTTCCGTCAAGACTTATAGAGTGGTTACTGGGTTCCTTGATTGTTGCACCAATAGCTGCATTATTAATAGGTATAATTGTATTTAGTGCTGCGCAAATATTTCGGCAAGAAAATTAGTACGGGTAGCAATCATGGAACCAATTGAACGGTCACAAAATATAAATACCAGGAAAAGAGGAAATAAATTCGGCTTCTGGTTTTTTAAAGCTCTCCTGAAATTATTCGGGCTACGCAAAACATATGGCTTTTTGTATATTGTCTGCCTTTATTATTTGCTTTTTGACCGGCCTGCGGTTTCTGCTGCTCTGTCATATATAAATAAAAGATTTCCCGATTGCGGTTGTTTAATAAGGCTATTGCATGTTTGCCGTCTGTTTATTAGTCAGGGAAAGCAACTTATTGACAGATATGCGTCTGTTTCCGGGCATACAAGATTTGATATTCAACTTAATGGATACAATGAGTTGATAGCCCTGCTCCGGAATAATAAACAAGGAATAATCTTGTTAACATCACATGTAGGTAGCTGGCAAATCGCCTTAACCACCTTAAAAAAAGTAGGAAGAACAGTATATCTTCTTATGCGCCCTGAAGACAATATAGCAGTACAAAGCTCGCTAAATATTGACAAAGAACAGGATAATATAAAAATTATTTCTCCGGAACAATATCTTGGTGGTATAGTAGAAATAATGGATGTTTTGAAAAAAGGCCATATTGTATCTATCATGGGAGACAGAAGATACGGGGCTAAATCAGTTGAAGTCACATTTTTAGGTGAAAAAGCATGGTTCCCTTTCAGCGGTTTTGCTGTCGCCGCCGCAGTTGAATCTCCTGTAGTAGTTTTGCTGTCAAATAAGGTTTCAACCCATAAGTATATTGTTGATGTATCAAATGTAATATATCCACGCTATGATGGAAAATATAATAAGCGCCAACAGCTCCATCAGTGGGTTCAGAATTACGTAGAAATAATTGAAGCATTTGTTAAAAAGTATCCATACCAATGTTTTCTGTTTCATGACGTATGGAGTAAATAGTATAGTTTTATTAAGGAGATGTCGATGGAAGACCAGAAAGAAATGGAATTGCCTGAAATACGAAAAAAGTTAAAAGAACTGCTGGTAGAAAATCTTTCATTAGAAGGTATAAAACCGGAAGAAATTAAAGATGATGAAATTTTGTTTGGAGAAGGACTGGGCCTGGATTCTCTCGATGCAGTTGAAATTGTTGTGCTTCTTCAGCGTAACTTCGGCATAGAAGTCAAAGATATGAAGGAAGGCCAAAAAATATTCTATTCGATTGATACGCTGGCGAATTACGTATATGAAAATATGTAAGCGTTTATGGGTTCAGGATTAGAGAGAGATGAAAATATTCATCACAGGAATCGGCGGAATCTCTGCTGCCGGAAGAAATATAACAGAGCATCTTGAATCATTTCAGCTTATGAGAAGAAATGCCGGCACGGTTAGTTTGTTCGACACTTTTTTACCATATCCGGTTTTTGAGGTAAAAAGCCCGCTGATTAATAAGCAAAAAAATGAAATGCGCACCCTATCTCTCGCCATGTCTGCACTAAAAGAAGCTTTACATGATGCCGGCCTGCAAAAGGACTTTTCCGGCATTAAAACCGGGGTATGTCTTGGAACCAGTGTGGCAAGCCAGTTGAATGACATTGATTTTTACCGAACATACCGGAATACAGGAGCAGCAGACATGGCCGCCGTTGACCGCTTTCTTAAAGGCAACCTCGCCGAAGCTGTAGCTCGATCAATAAAAGCATCTGGTCCATCAATCACTGTGGTCAACGCCTGCTCGTCCGGTGCTGACGCAATAGGAGTAGCTCTGTCATGGTTAAGAAACGGTGTATGCGATATTGCCATTGCTGGTGGAGCAGATGAATTGAACAGGGTCCCCCTATGCGGTTTTGGGGCACTTGGTATTTTAAGTAAATTTTTATGCAGCCCTTTTGACAGAGACCGATCGGGTCTGAATTTAGGGGAGGGAGCAGGTATTCTGATTCTTGAAACAGAAGAATTCTCACGCCTTAGAGGTAAAAAGTCAGTATTGCGTCTTGCAGGATATGGAGCGGCGGCAGATGCATACCATCTCACAGCCCCTCGTCCTGACGGTTCAGGACTGGAGTCAGCATTGCGCAAATCCCTCGCTGATGCAAATATTACTCCACAAGATGTATGCTTTGTGAATGCTCACGGCACTGCAACTCATGATAATGATAAGGTTGAAGGAATTATGCTTGAAAAAATTTTTGGGCAGCAAATAAAATTTCTTTCAACAAAAGGTTATACAGGCCATACTCTTGGCGCCGCAGGAGGTTTGGAAGCGGCATTCACAGCCACTGCACTGAGAGAAGGCTGGATACCTGCCAGCGCAGGTTTTGTTCAACAGGATGAGAATATACCTGTTAGACCCATTACAGAGCAAACACAAATAAATGGTAGTTTTGCTGTATCTACATCGCTGGCTTTCGGCGGAAATAATGCCTCTATTGTTATTTCCAAAGATCAAGGCAACCAACCTGAACCCTGAACCGTTTTTAAGGGCATATTACATGAATATTGCGGGCATAGGAATAATTTCTACAAGAGGGCGCGGAATTGACAGCCTCGACATCGCATTGCGGCAAGGCTGGATCGCACCATCTCAAACAAAGTCGCATAGTAATGATCAAAATGTTTTTTACCCAGCATACCGCGTTAAAAAGGAAACTATTAATGATATAACTATATTAAAAAAAATACGCAGAGCAGACAAATTCAGCAAAATGGCAGTGATGGCTGCACGTGATGCAGTAATTGACAGCGGCATTCAAATTAACCACAAAGAATCAGAAGTCGGAATTATTCTCGCAACAGCCTTCGGGCCTCATGTAACAACCTTCCGTTTTCTTGATGATATTATAGATTATGGTGATGGTAGTGTCTCTCCGACAACTTTTTCGCATTCAGTTCATAATGCTGCAGCATCATATATTTCATCTTTGTTGAATATCCGGGGACCAACTGTTACAATTACTCAGTTTGCTTCACCGATTCATCAGTCTCTTATTCTTGCTAAAGCGTGGCTTACTGAAAAACGTTGCAAATACGTTTTAATCGGCTGTGTTGATGTATGCGGTAATGTTATGGAATATATCTGTAACCAGAAATTGCGAATTGCCAATGACGGGAAAATTAGACCTTTTAACTTTTCAGCTTCACCATCATCTGTCCCAGGAGAAGGAAGCGTATTTTTTATGACAACCTTAGAAAACTGTCAGAATAAATATTGCGAAATTATACCTGCCTATATAACCAATTGCGACACTATAGAAAAATCTGATATAAATATTATAGAAGCTGATGGTATGGCAGGAGATGAAACTTCATATCAAAATACAGCTCCTGTTGATGTTTTTGCCGGAGGATATTCGCCAATATTTGGAAGTATGAAAATAATAAGCGCCTTCCATTGCACTGTAAGCGCGCTTATGCTAAAGAAACAGATTAGATATGCATGCCCGGTTCAGGATAATCCATATGACCTGAATTTAATTACAAAAACAGAATCGGCAGAGATCAAACAAATCTGCTGCATTAGAAAAAATTGCGCAAATAAAACAGATATTATTAAACTCATACGATGATAAAATATTAGGTTTCAGTAAAGGAGGGTTAGATGAGGTATATAACAAAATATTTACTGTATTTTCTTGTTATCTCTTTTTATGCTTGTCTATTAATTTCTTCGACCGTACTGGCAGAGAATTCGGAAACAAAAACAGAAAACACACTGGCTAACAAAATTTACTATACCAGCGTAAACATCTGGTATGAAAGTCCTGATAAAATTCCATCAACAAATTATCATAAGGGCCCTAAACTGCCGATTGGAACAAAAGTCAAAATAATTAGCGTTGGGAACAGAAAAATACAGTTTGTACCAGTAGATACATCGCTGACCTTTACCATTGTTCAACAACGGAAACATTGTATAATCAAACTTAAGGAACTGTTTGACCGTTATTTTTCCGAGAAAGATATATTAGGACAAGAAGGCTATTTGCACAACCTCACTGAAAAAGAAAAAGAATGTGTCAATAACGGCACCATTTCTCACGGCATGAGTAAAGTTGCAGTCCTAATGGCATATGGATATCCACCAAGCCACAAGACACCCCTTCTCTCAAGCGATGTGTGGCATTACTGGCATTCTCGCTTTGAAATGGTAGATGTGCATTTTAAAAATGACAAGGTCTATAAAATTGAACGAATAGAGCCGGTTCTTCCTGGGATGAAACGAAAGAAAGTTGAATCAGTTAGCGGAGACGTATAATATTTTGAAAAAGAGTTTAAAAGAGATCGAAAATATATTGGCTCAGGAAATCGCAACAATCTTATCTGTTGATCCATCAACGGTTATAAAGGATGTACCCCTTCATGAAATGGGAGTTGATTCCTTGAGCTTTGTAGAACTCCTTGTGTTTATAGAAAAAACATTTAATATTAAGTTAATGGAATCAGGGTTGACCAGGGAAGATTTCAGGACGATTCATTCCCTGGCATCATCTATCAGCTATACGGGCTATAGGCTTTGAGATAATGATTTTGGGTGCGTTATCGGTCGTCGACGTACGACGAGTACGCCTTCCTCCCTCTAGCCTTCCCAAAATCATTATCTCAAAGCCTATAAATTCCAGCAATTCTAATTATAGCATTTTCTTTTACAAAGGATGGGTATAATTACTTTTCCCGGAAAAAAACGCTATTTAACAGGAATAGACTGGATTATTCATGCGCTTGATTATATTACCAAAAAGGCGACCGGCACCGGGAATACATCCCAGATTATTCTCGAATTGGACGGATCTCCATCAGAAGATGATTTTAGAAATTGCCTTGGAAGTTTAATAAAAAAGCACCCTGTTTTGCACGGCAGGCCGTCCAGGGATTACAACCTTGCTCCATACTGGAAGATATCCTTTACAAAGCAACGCCAACCATTACCACTTAAAATTTCTTACCTTGATAATATTTACAGTGAAGCCAATATCTTTTCTATTTTAGAACGAATAGCCAACCTGAAGTTTATCGGCGATCATGAGCATTTATTTTTTCATCTTATATATGCTGAAAATAAAACTTATGTGGCTATGACTTTTGATCATCGTTTGTTTGACGCTCTTGGCGCTGAGGCATTCCTTGAAATGCTTCAGAATGAGTGGGAAAATAAGAATAACACATTTTTCAACAAAGACATTATTGTTCCTGCAGAATCCGCACATCTCTGTAATTGGCGAAGAAAATTCATTGCAGGTCAACAGGCAAACCGTGCATTCTTAAAAATGGGTAAAAATGCTCCCCCGCGTGTTCTTCCTCTGCCAGCATCGCTTAATAATCTTGGATTCAGGTTTAAAGTTATTCCCTTCGACAAATATCAAACCGATTTAATACTCGAAAATGCTTATAAGGAGGCCGGCTATTTAATGCTCATGCCATATGTTCTTGCAAGTGCGATATGTATTATGCATAAACT
>VMSQ01000094.1 GCA_013792055.1 Desulfobacteraceae bacterium | reverse complement strand
CCCAGTACTCGCTCATGATTTAATCGACATATCAATTTATCAAGGATGTCCCGAAACTCCCACCAAGAAAGGCTTCCCACTTTTTTTCAAATCTCTCTCTTCCTCGTTTTTTTGTGGTAGGAAATAATTGTTTAAGATCGATGTTGCATAGGAGCTTTACTCGATCTATTTGTTGATATGAAAATATGACACCTGACATATTGGCAGCCTTTATTTGTCGGGTTATTTACTTATTTGTGGATGTCCAGGAGGCTCCCCCCTTTTGTTTTAGGTGACTCCTTTGTTTTCATTAGCGCTTTTTAATAGTGCTCTCGTATATACCCATAAGCCTTATCAAAAAGTTCCTGCTCTTTATGGAGTTTATATTTGAAAAGGGTTTGCCTGAGTACTTTTTGAATCTCTCGTTGCCCACCATGATTATTCTGCCAGCCATCAAATCTGGTAGCTCTAACAATTTTATCGATATCATCCACAATGTTAGCAACAATCTGTGGGGTGGCATCGCTTTTCACTTCCAGAAAGATTTCCGTCAACGCCTGTTTGTCATCCGGAAAAACTTTCTCATGAGTCACATTTTCCATATGGACCATATCACGAGCTACATCAAGTAACTCCTTGAGCCATTCAAGGCTATTCAGTACGCCTGCTTCGTATTTCTCTTTGAGTCGTTCCAGTCGTTTCCCAAGTTCCTCAAAACGAGGATCATTTTTACTCCGAATTTTTGCCATCAGGGAAAGGTTCAGCTTTTTGGCTTTCTTTATACGTTCTTCTTCCGGCAGCTCAAAAACAGAGTCCGCATCCATGACCAATTCATCAATATCATTCCGGATACGGTAGATATCTGTATGCTCATGAATAATTTTAATGGTTTCGGGTCCAAGTGATTCCCATAATAATGAACCGACTCCGCCAACCGGTTTGATGGATTCATATACCTGAGCCAGCCAGCGGTAATCACGCCGATATTGATTTAAATAATTATCCGGAGAGATAGCTTCCCAAAATCGTTTTAGAACATTAAATTGAGAAGCATAGGCATCTTTCTTCTCATTTCCCATTAAACAATCTTGCGCTACGATAAGGCCTTCATAGCCTTCAATTGTCCGATCAACACCCGGAAAATAATCCAGGCATTTTTGCATGGCTGCGGGAAAGAGTTTTTTAAATGCTTCCACGCTTTCCACAACGCCTTCGATTTCTTTGGGATCATAATCAAGCGCCTTGGCGACATTTTCAAAAACGCCAAGATAATCTATAATCAGCCCATGCTTTTTAATATCATTGTAAAGACGATTAGTTCGGCACATGGCCTGGAGGAGCGTATGATCTCTCACGGGCTTATCCAGATACATGCAGTAACAGATCGGGGCGTCGAATCCGGTAAGTAGCTTTGAGGTCACCACAATTATTTTCAGCGCATCAGCCGGGTCACGATACCGATCCAGCAAGGCTTCCTGAACTTCAGGATTGGCATCAATTCCCTGCCAGCGGTTGAAATCTTTTTTTTCAACAGGCAGCTCCAGCTTCCGCCATTTCAACCAATCCGGAGCAATTTTTTTCGGTTTCCCATTTTCATCGGTCTCATTCTCAATAGTGCCCTGTGAAATATTCATGACCGCTTCCACTGCATCTTTACCAAAACGTTCAGCCAGCAGGTAATACATTCTCACAACAGCATCCCGGTCGTACACTACGACTATCCCCTTTAGCTGTTTTGGTTCCACATGGGTTCGGTAATGTTCCGCAATGTCATCGGCAATAGCCGTAATTCTTTTTGGTGCTTTTAAGAGGTTGGCCAGTTTCCCGGCTTTTTGAGAGATAAAGTTTTTTTCTTCTTCGCTCAGGTCATTCTGTTTTGCCAGCTCTTCAAATTCCTTATCGATGGAATCCCGGTCGATACGCAGCTCCACCAGGCGCGGTTCAAACTTAACCGGCAGAGTGGCTTCGTCCCTGATAGATTGTTTATAGGAATATCGATTCAGATACCGTCCTGGGTCTTTGGAAGCACCAAAAAGTTTAAAAGTGTTTCGCTCCAGACCTGAGATGGGCGTACCGGTAAGGCCAAAGAAAAAAGCGTTCGGCAGTGCCCAGCGCATTTTTTCAGCGAGACTGCCTTCCTGCGTTCTGTGAGCTTCATCCACCAGTACGATGATATTATCCCGACAGTTAAGCCCTTCGGAATTGTTCTCATCAATTTCCACCTCATCAAATTTGAATATGGTAGTGATGAGTAACTGTCGCGAATCCTGTTTTAGCTCCTTTGCCAGTGCTTTACATGATTTGACCGGTGTTACATTCTTAACCGCTGCATTGTTGAATACGGAATTAATCTGGCTGTCCAGATCTACCCGATCAACCACCACTATTACAGTGGGGTTCTTCAGTTCAGGGTCAGCTTTGAGCATTTGAGCGGCAAAGAGCATGAGCAGTGATTTGCCGGAGCCCTGAAAATGCCAGATCAGCCCCTTTTTAGCATCCTGCAGCTTCACGCGCTTAACAATTGTCTTGGCAGCCTCGTATTGGGGGTAGCGGGGCAGGATTTTAATCTTATAACTCGGCTTTCCTTCACCCACTTTGATTGTTGAAAAAACAACAAAGGATTGCAATATTTCCAACAATGTCTTGGGATTGAGCAGATGCTCGGCGCTTTTTAATACCGTGCGCATATCCTGCGGAATCTCATCGCGATCCTCTGTACTATACCATGGAGCCCAGTTTTTGAAACGGGCACCAATAGGGCCGTAATAAAAAGTTTTTCCTTCAGAGGCAAAGCAAAGGAGATTAGGCACAAAAAAGGCTTTCTGGTTTTCCCAGTAATGTTTGTAACCGCCCAGGAAGTCCGCCGCGCCATCCTGCCAACTGATCGCATCACGCACTGGTGTTTTTACTTCACCCACCACGAGGGGTAAACCGTTTACATAAAGCACAAGATCAAAATATGCATCCCGTGTTCCGGTAAACTGCACCTGCTGGCTGAGCACATAGTGATTATTCTGAAAATTATCAAAATCAATTAGATGAATGGTTATGTGTTCGCCGTCTTTGCCAAGGGGCATGGATGTGCGGCCAAGGAGCCAATCCTGAAAAATCTCATTTGCCCGGATGAGGCCACTGTAATTAGCTTCCAATAATACTCCACGCATGCGGTGGATTACTTCGTCAGCCAGGTCGGAATTTGCAGCCAGCGGTTTATTCAAACGACACAGGGATTCTTTAAGCCATGTATCAACAAAGACATCCTGCGGTTGTTTACCGTGTAAAATAAGATTCTCACCATGCACAAACTTCCATGGTGGGAAAAAAGACGTGCCATAGGGCGCAGATTCTTCAAAGACTTCATTTATCCTTCTGCCTTCATCCTTCATCCTTCCAATCAGGTGATCCCGAAGAGCGTTTTCGATGGTGTTTTGTTCGTTAAATGTTGTTCTACTCATGATGTCGGTAACCCTAATTTATCAAAGAATGCTCTATTTCTTTCTTTTGCAGAATTTACTAACCGATCAAAGGAGACTACCTCAACATATGTACCATAGCTTTTATTATAAAAGAAGTAACCAAGCCCATCGCTTGTTAATATAGCATCGTGTATCTTGCAACGGTTTTGAATGCTTGGAGTAATATCACATATAACATAACAAAAACCTGGTATAGAATCTGAATGTGGAATAGGCCTTCCAGCAGAAGTTTTTACTTTTCCTTGTCTTATTCTTTCAAGATATCCAAGTGCCTGTTCAATTGGATCTTTCTCTTCGCCTTCCTTTGCATCATTCCGCATAGGACGCTTGATTTCTACAACAACAATTGAAGCAAGAGGTAGTTTTGTCCCTTCTGATACCAATATTGGATTATCATAAACATTTAAGGCACAAATATCTGGCTCTTTGGTCTCAGTAGATCCAGTAATTGGCATGGAAATTAGTGTCTTATCAGAAGCCAGATAATTATGAAATGCTAAACGCTCATCTATTAACCATAGGTTACAGCTATCAAAGGCAACCTGATTTGAATCCTTTCCCAGTGGCATAATCAGCTTATGAATCAAATCTTCACGAGCATACTTGCCGTTGTCTTGCCTCTGAATAGCTTTTTCAAGTATGTCGAGAATTACCTTTCTGTGAGAAACATAATTGGCCAAATCTGACTTTTTAATATCCTCAGCTATATCCAAATATTCTTGTAATCTTTTTTCGTAATCATCAGGATCTTCATCTTTTTTGGGGTTCATGATTTCATGCCCATCAGATAGAAGTTTACTTTCAATTTCGGAGAGATACTTATGTAGGGTGATGTCTAATTCTTTATCTGAAATATTTGGATCAACATACAATCTATTCTCTGGAATTCTTGACAGAATAGGTCTGTATCGAGGTGCTTTATTTGATACAAAGTTTTCAACATGTTCTTTTCCTCTTTTTTTATTCTCCTCCAAATATATAGAAAGGTGTTCTGCTGCGCTACTAATAACAGCGAATCGTATTTCGCTTAGAGATATTTCTGTATCCTGGGT
>VMSQ01000001.1 GCA_013792055.1 Desulfobacteraceae bacterium | reverse complement strand
TTTCTGAAGCCAGTACATAATGATCATTCAGTTTCCCGAGACACAGCGGCCTGAATCCGTTTGGATCCTTTATGCCGATTATTTCTCCTTTACTCGTAAGCACAACAAATGAAAAAGCTCCCTTTAATTTTGACACAGCTTCTACCAGAGCATTTTCAAGGCCAAGTTTCATATTTTTAACGAGAAGATGGAGAAAAATTTCGCTGTCCATCGTAGTCTGAAAAATCGAACCCGATTCCTCAAGCTCATTCTTCAGTTCCCAAGCATTCACAAGGTTTCCGTTATGGGCTACGGCATATGATTTGTTCCTGTGACGGACCACAAATGGCTGGGCGTTTAATATTGTTGAACTTCCGGTGGTTGAATATCGCACATGCCCTATGGCGCTGCCTCCTTTTAATGTTTCCAGATGATCTATTTCAAAAACATCTGGTACAAGGCCCATGCCTTTATGCAACGCAATATCATTATCGTTTGCAACAGCTATGCCCGCACTTTCCTGCCCTCTGTGCTGAAGAGCGTATAAGCCAAAATAGCAGAGCTTTGCAGCTTCGGGATGGTCATATATCCCGAATACTCCGCAGGCCTCACGTGGTTTATCTATAGAATCCATCAAAAATATTCCTGAATACATTTTACAGAAAGTTTTTTTATAGTAAGCGCTGCAATACCTTTGCATATCGCATTTGCTCCAGCTATAGTTGTTGTATAAGGGATGTTGAATTTAATGGCAGCGCGCCTTATGTGATATCCATCGCGTTTTGTTTTTTCCCCTGAGCCGGTATTTATGATCAGATGAACTTCTTTGTTCATAATTGCATCTATTACATGTGGACGTCCAACTGAAACCTTGTTTACTACAATATTTGCTATGCCGTGATTTTCTAAAAACTTGGAAGTTCCACGGGTCGCCATGATCTTAAAACCCATTTCATGAAATTGAGATGCAACATCAATAACTGCTGGTTTATCACGGTCTTTTACGCTTATAAAAACTGTTCCTGAAGCCGGTAAATTCTGTCCGGCTCCAAGCTGGGATTTGGCATAGGCATGTCCAAAATCCGAATCTATTCCCATTACTTCTCCCGTTGATTTCATTTCAGGCCCAAGAAGTGCATCAACATCAGGCAGCCTGGAAAAAGGAAAAACAGCCTCTTTGACTGAAACGTGTAAAGGAATTTTTTCAGAGGTCAACCCCAGGTCTTTTAGAGTTCTGCCAAGCATTACTTTTGTGGCCAGTTTTGCGAGTGGAACGCCGGTTGCCTTGCTGACAAAAGGAATTGTTCTTGAAGCCCTAGGGTTAACTTCCAGGACAAAAAGCTGATTATCTTTTATCGCATATTGAACATTCATAAGCCCAACAACATTTAACTCTGATGCCATGGCTTTTGTCGCACTCTCTATTTCATTAAGAGTTTTTGAGCTAATACTGCAGGGGGGAAGGACGCAGGCTGAATCACCTGAGTGCACACCCGCCTCTTCAATATGTTCCATAATTCCGCCGATAATAGTTGTTTTTCCATCAGAAATGGCATCTACATCAATTTCGACAGCATCTTCTAAAAATTTGTCTATAAGCACTGGATGCTCAGGAGATGCAATTATTGCAAGCCTTGTAAAATTTTCAAGTTCAGCGCGGTTATAGACAATTTTCATCGCTCTTCCTCCAAGTACATAGGAAGGGCGCACAATAACGGGATAGCCAATTTTCTCTGCTGCTTTAACTGCTTCTTCTACTGACATTACAGTACTGTTTTGCGGCTGGACGAGCCCCAGTTTTTTTAACATTACCTTAAAAAGTTCGCGATCTTCTGCTCTATCAATGCTTTCCGGCTGTGTCCCCAGAATTGTGACACCTGCTTCAGATAAAGGTACCGCAAGATTAAGGGGCGTCTGGCCTCCAAACTGGACAATGACACCCATAGGCTTTTCTGTTTCTACGATATGGAGAACATCTTCTTTTGTAAGCGGTTCAAAATAAAGCTTGTCAGACGTATCATAATCGGTGCTTACTGTTTCAGGGTTGCTGTTTACCATTATGCTTTCAACACCTTCTTCTTTAAGGGCAAATGAAGCATGTACACAGCAGTAATCAAACTCAATTCCCTGGCCGATTCTGTTAGGGCCGCTGCCCAGGATCATAACCTTTTTCCTGTCCGAAACTCTTGCTTCGTTTTCTGTTTCATATGTTGAATAAAAATAAGGAGTAGCAGCCTTGAATTCACCAGCACAGGTATCAACCAGTTTATACACCGGATTTATATTATGTAAATTACGATACTGCTTTACACTGTTTTCAGTGGTGCCTGTAAGATGCGCAATCTGAATGTCTGAGAATCCCAGGGATTTTGCCTGCTTTAAAAGAGATACCGGCAGAGTAGTGCCGTTGAATTTATGAATATTTTGTTCGAATTCTACTATCTGCTTGATCTGATATAAAAACCAGGGGTCAATACCGGTTAATTCATTAATGTATTTAAATGACATTCCCTTTAAAAAGGCATGGCGAAGATAAAAAATTCTCAAAGAATTCGGGGTGGCAAGCTTCTGTTCAATTTCAGATAAGGACGGCAGTTTCCCCTGCTGGTCGGAAAAATCCTTTCCATCTGCCCCAAGACCATACCTGCCGATTTCAAGGGATCTCAGCCCTTTTTGGAGAGCTTCTTTAAAGGTTCTTCCAATTGCCATTGTTTCGCCGACCGATTTCATGGATGTAGTGAGATAATCCTTGGTTTCTGGAAATTTTTCAAATGTCCAGCGAGGTATTTTGACGACGCAGTAATCAAGGGTGGGCTCAAATGATGCAAGGGTTTTTCCTGTTATGTCGTTTGGGATTTCATCAAGTGTATATCCAACAGCCAGCTTTGCTGCTATCTTTGCAATTGGGAAGCCGGTTGCTTTGGAAGCAAGGGCCGAGCTCCGCGATACCCTTGGGTTCATCTCTACTACTATCATATCCCCGTTTTCAGGATTAACAGCAAACTGGACATTTGAACCACCGGTGTCCACGCCTATTTCTCTCATTATAGCGATAGAGGCATTCCTCATTATCTGGTATTCTTTATCGCTGAGAGTTTGAGCAGGTGCAACCGTAATGCTGTCACCTGTGTGTATTCCCATTGGGTCTAAGTTTTCAATGGAGCAGACAATAACTACATTATCTTTATTATCCCTCATTACTTCCAGTTCATATTCCTTCCAGCCCAGAACAGATTCTTCAAGCATTATCTGCCCGATTAAACTTGCATCCAGCCCTGCGCCGGCGTATTTTTCCAGGTCTTCGGAATTATAGGCGATTCCCCCACCTGTTCCACCCAGAGTAAAGCTTGGGCGGATAATTATGGGGAATCCGATTTCGGAAGCAATGATACGCGCTTCTTCCATATTTGTTGCAATTCCGCTTTCAGGTATGCGCAATCCAATTTTGTTCATGGCAGTTCGGAAGAGGTCTCTGTCTTCAGCCTTATTTATTGCTTCAATTGAGGCCCCGATCATCTCAACGCCGAATTTTTTAAGGACTCCAGCCTTTGCAACCTCTATAGCTGTATTAAGGCCTGTCTGGCCGCCCATAGTTGGTAGTAATGCACATGGGCGTTCTTTTTCTATTATTGCTGCAACCATTTCAGGAGTTACAGGTTCAATGTAGGTTCGATCCGCCATTTCCGGATCCGTCATGATTGTTGCAGGATTGCTGTTTACAAGAACTACTTCGTATCCTTCTTCACGAAGGGCCTTGCATGCCTGGGTGCCTGAGTAGTCAAACTCGCATGCCTGACTGATTATAATAGGACCAGCACCAATTATCAGGATTTTCTTTATGTCCGTGCGTTTTGGCATTTTAGTTTATCATTTTGGTGAAGTCATCAAAGAGATACCTTGCATCGTGGGGACCGGGAGATGCTTCTGGATGGTATTGAACTGCGAAGATCGGCAGTTTAAGATGCCTGAATCCTTCAAGTGAGTTATCATTTAAATTTATGTGGGTTATTTTAATATCTTTTCTATCCAGGCTGTCTATATCTACGGCAAATCCGTGGTTTTGAGATGTTATTTCAACCTTGCCTGTTAAAAGATTTTTAACAGGCTGATTTGAGCCCCGATGTCCGAATTTTAACTTGAATGTTTTCCCTCCCAGTGCCAGCGCTAATAATTGATGTCCAAGACATATCCCGAACATCGGACGGTAAGATAAAAGATCCTTGATGGTTTTTATAGCATATGAGACAGGTTTTGGATCACCAGGGCCGTTTGAAAAAAATATCCCGTCAGGCTCAATAAGTTTTATGGTTTCAGCGCTGGTTGTAGCCGGAACGACTAAAATTTCAAAACCAGCATATTCAAGGCATCGTAATATATTATATTTTATTCCAAAGTCAAAGGCTACAACAGAATGCTTGCTTCCGCTGTATTTCCAAATATTTTTGTTTAGAGAGACATCTTTTCCAATATAAACCGGCTTTCCTTCTGTCCAGAAATAAGGAACTTTTGTTGTTACTTCTTTTACAAGGTCTTGTCCTGCCATGCCTGGAATTTCCAGTGCACGTTTTACACTGGATGCGGGGTCCAGATCACGGGTTGTTATGAATGCACGCATGGCGCCGGCTTTTCGGATATGCCTTGTAAGCGCGCGTGTATCAAACTGCTCAATGCCGAGTATCCCTTGGGCTTTCAGATAATCTGCAAGAGTGGAGGTTGATCTGAAGTTGCTCGGGAAATTTTGATATTCCTTTACCAGAAAAGCGGAAACCTGTATCCTCTCAGACTCGATATCTTCAGGATTGATACCATAATTGCCGATAAGAGGATATGTCATGGTAACCATCTGTCCTTTGTATGAAGGATCGGTCAATACTTCCTGATATCCTGTCATGCTTGTATTGAATACAACTTCTCCCCAAGCCTCACCTGACCCGGTAAAGCTGTGACAGTTAAAGGTACGTCCGTCTTCAAGTGCTAGTATGGCTTTCATGATCAATATTCACTAAGTTAAGTGCCTAAAATGCCTAAAGTGAACTAAAGTGCCTAAAGTTGTGGTACGCCTTCGGCGTGCTGATTGATAACCAAAGCCACAAAAACTTACAATCACTTTCTTGCCAGTGCGTTGAAGGCAGAGAGGAATCTACCTGCCGGCAGGCAGGTATAAAATGGCAGGATTCCTTAACTTTAGGCATTTTAGGCACTTTAGTTCACTTTAGGCACTCTTAAATAATTACTGTAACGGTAACCTTTTATGGTACCACTACCAGATATAGTGATTTAGGCCGGTTACTCAATAGGCTCATTTTTTATAATATTCCATATACCGCAAGGGCAGGCTTTTGCACAGAATCCGCAGCCAATGCACCTTGTTTCATCTACGACCATCTCAAAATCGTTGTTTTTTATTTCCTTCCTGGTGATAGCTGACTCGGGGCATACTTCAACACATAGCCCACAGTCCCGGCAGGTTCCGCAGGATGAACATTGTGAACCGCTTTGCTCAATATCATCAAAAACAGTTATTCTTGGATCAAAATATTCCAAAGTAATTCGCTCTTGATCTATCATCTCCCGGGTATAGTCAAGAGGTTTTTCGCCTTTCAGAATGTTAATTATTGCACTCGCTGCTTTTCGGCCGGATCCGATAGCATCTGTTAAGAGCCCTGGTTTTACCGCATCACCGATTGCGAAAATTTTGGGGTCACTTGTTTGATATTGTTCATTAACTACAATGAACCCTCGTTCTGTCTTAACATTTTCCGGAAGAAATTCTAAATCAGGCGCGTCACCTATGGATATAATAACCGTGTCAGCATGAATTAGCTCGCCAGTGGTAAGTTTAACCCCTTGTTTTGTAATTTCCTTTGTAAACACCGGCCATCTGAATTTTGCGCCAATAGCTTCGGCATCTTCTCTTTCTTTGCCAAATGAGGCTGGTGCCTGAATGTCTATGAGTGTAATATCTTTTGCTCCAAATCTGTATGCCTCGGTTGCTACATCGCATCCTACATTTCCGGCACCAATAATAACCACTTTTTCTCCGGGTTTTGCCTTGCCTGTTTTTGCCTGTATCAGAAAATCAAGAGCAGTTATCATCAGCTCTTTGCCTGCGATAGGAATTACTCTTGGCTTTTGTGCACCTATAGCAATAACTATAGAATCAAAATCCTCCCTGATCTGTTCGATTTCTTTCCGTTCGAGACGCTGCTGGAGATGTATATGTGGAATAACTTTTTTAATCCTTTCCAGTTCTTTTGTGATTACTTCTTCCGGGATTCGGCTGTAAGGAACAACTGAGGATATCTTCCCTCCAAGGGTTTTCGACATATCATAAACAGTTGCTTCATGCCCGTGTTGTCTAAGCTGCCATGCAATAGAAATTCCTGCCGGGCCTCCACCGATTATGGCGATTTTATTTCCGCTTAATGGTGGTAGTTCGGGAAGGCTTGCATTTATGCTTGCCTGCCCGAGTTTTTTTACATCTACCGGAACCATGCCTGCTGATTTCCTGGTGCATGACTGCATGCAGAGATTGGGACAAAGATAACCGCAAACAGAGGCAGGAAAAGGTGTATATGCAAGAGCCATATCAACAGCCTCGTCAATAAGGCCTTCTCTTATCAGTCTCCATCGTTCGTGAACTGGAATACCTGTAGGGCAGATTGCTTCACATGGAGCTATATATTTTTTATTCTCCCATACAGGAACAAAACGCCTTAATTCTCCGGTAGTAATGAGAGGTATATGGCTTCTGTCCAGGTCTGTCAGGTCTCCAAATATGCCTCCTCTGCCAAGCTCTTTATCCCATATTTCTTCGTGAAAAGATTTCATAGTACGGAGCTGTTGTCCGGTTTTTTCCTGAGGGGTACGTGCGATTAAAAGCTGCCACTCGTTTTTATCAGAAAGAGTTTCAAAAAGTTCCGGCCTGTTAATGTTTTCAAAAAAGATTTTCAGGTTTTTAATAAGCCAGTCCCAGTCTTCATCTGTAATCGGTACAATTTTAGCGTTTTGCCGACTGAAGCCATTATGGGGACCTCGGAAAAAAACCTTCCCGCTAACCATACCCACAAGGGGCCGAAAACCAAGAACATTATCGGGCGACTGGGCTTCAAATCCGCAAATAACAGCAATTCCTCCTGCCATGAATTCGCCAAAATAATCTCCAACAGAGCCAAGAACCCACAATTCCGGAGGATCAAAACGAGGGTTGTGTTTTGTCATGGTCATGCCCCGGGAGCCAATATTACCGGCGATATAAATTTTCCCCTGAGCCATGCCATTTGCTATTCCATTTGAGGCATTTCCATGAACAACTATTTGGGCGCCGGCATTCAGCCATCCAACATCATCAGAGGCAGGCCCCATGATTTCAATTGATGTATTTGGAAATCCCATCGATCCAACACGCTGTCCCGGATGGCCTTTTATCCTGATATGAACTTTTTCGTCACCAGCTTTCCACAGACGTCCTCCAATTCCATGCTGCCCCAAGGCTTTTATCTCCAGATATCTGTGACCATCAGCGACAGCTTCCTGAATTTGTTCTTCAAGAATACGTGAATCTAAACGGTTACCGTATTTTTTGCCGGAAATTATGTAATATTGATTGTCGTTCATTTAATTCTCCGAATCGAATTAAGAAATTTTATAAAACTCCTTAATCAGAAATTTACAAACTCAAGTTTCTCACCACCAATTCCCATGGACCTTCTCTGGCAGGTATTAGATGGTTTTTTTAAAAAGCAAAATATGTTCACTCCGGCTTTGGCAACGGCACCATACCCACTCAGTTTGTAAGGAGCGAAACATGCACGGCATTTTATCCCTGGTGAAAAACCTTCTATGTGCCTGTCCTGGTCAAATCCCAAGGTATAGTGGTTTAGAATATCAATCATATTATTTTGCTCTTTTAAAAAAACCATCTAATACCTGCCCTTTAAAGCTTTTGTTGCATAGAGTGGGTGAGAAACTTGAGTTTGTAAATTTCTGTTAATTCTAAACAACATATTTTATAGCAAGACGATTTGCAGCGTTGTAATCATTAATCCCTATGGCATCTGACATTCCTATTGGCAAGGATGTTGAACGTCCTAAGGGTGCGACAATCTTTTTGAGTTCTGTGTCAAAGCTCAGAAAAACATCTACAACGCGCTGTGCAACCATATCAACATCAAGACGTCTGTAGAGGCGAGGATTTTGTGAAGTTATTCCCTTTGGGCATAAGCCTATGTTGCATATGTTGCACCTATCAGTCTCTGACCCCAGACATCCGGCAGCGGCCTGCATGATGTATTTGCCGATTTGTACACAGCTTGCGCCAAGCATTATCAGCGCAGCAGCATTAGCTGCCAGGTTGCCATTTTTCCCAATGCCGCCCCCGGCGATAAGCGGAATTTCATTCTGCATTCCTATTTTGACAAGGTTGAGATAAGCATCGCGTATATTGCTCGCAATTGGATGCCCCATGTGATTCATGGACACATTGTAAGCAGCTCCGGTTCCGCCGTCTTCTCCGTCAATGGCCAGACCGGCAGCATAAGGATTTCTGGTCAGGTTGTTCAAAACAGCCAGAGCCGTAGATGTTCCGGAAATCTTGGGATAAACAGGAACCCTGAAACCCCAGGCCATTGACATTGACTGTATCATTTTTGCAACTGATTCTTCTATTGAATACTGTGTCTGGTGTGTGGGTGGGCTTGGAAGGCTCACTCCTGTTGGTACTCCACGGATTGCTGAAATCAGCTTGTTAACCTTGTACCACATAAGAAGTCCTCCATCACCGGGTTTTGCTCCCTGACCATATTTTATCTCTATGGCACATGGATCTTCTTTCATGTCAGGAATGGCATGAATAATTTCATCCCAGCCGAAGTAACCGCTTGCTATCTGAAGAATAACGTATTTTAAAAATCTTGATCGTAATAATCTTGGAGGACAGCCGCCTTCACCGGTAGATATGCGAACAGGCATTGATAGTTCTTCATTAAGGTAGGTTACACCAAGCTGGAGTCCTTCCCACATATTGGGCGACAGGGCTCCAAAAGACATTCCTCCTATCATAAGAGGATATATTTCCCTTACAGGAGGTATCCAGCCATTTTCATTAATAAAAGATAAATTTTCTTCAGGAGATAAAATTCTTCCGAGCAGCGTTGTGAGCTCAAATTCATGGCGTCCGGCATCAAGTGCCGGATCTGTCAGCATTGAAATTCTTATGAATTTTATCATGTCTAAAAGACTGCCTGGGTTGCTGCGTCTGCCTCCGCGACGGCGGGGCCGGCCGCCCTGATTGATATGATATCTAAGTTTATCTGCTTCGTCACTTTTTGCAGGTATTATCGCATCATTGGGACAGACCATATTGCACATGGCGCATCCGATACAGCTATAAACCGGATCAGTTTTCTGCCTTATTCCGTAATAAATCTTAAAAGTATTGGATGGCTTCTTTTCCAGCCCCATATTTGTTTCAATAGTTCTTTTACGGAAAACTCCCAGTTCAATTGCATTTACCGGACATACAGCAGTGCATTTTCCGCAAAGAGTACATTTGTTTTTGTCCCAAATAATCTGCCAGGGCAGATCTTTTACACTTAAAGTGGAAGGGGCAATTGGTCTGTTTGACTGCATATTTTAACCTCCTGACGCTCAGGGCTTACTGTGGCTATGTCAAGATGCATTGGTTGAAAATCTTTATTTTTGTCACGGTCGGGGAGGGCGGCGTCGAGTCCGCATATTTCCGAAGAAAAGGCAAAGACTCCCCGCTTTCCTCCAACGACACCAGGACGCAGTTTCTTTCTATCCTGAGCCATGAAAAGGGTGTTGTTGGGCAGACATCCAATAATGCAATTTGGTCCATCTATTATAAGTCTTCTGCAAGAATGTTTTAACTGTTTTAAAAAGAAAGCATCTGGGTGATCTTTAATATCTTCATTCTGAAGCGGAGTTATAATATGTTTATAAGCTTCAATACCAAGACCGAGTTTTGTAAATGTATAGTGTAGAATATGCGTGAAGACTTCTGAATCTGATTGATATCCCATATACCCGTGAAATCCTCTTGATGTAAGATATTCCCTGATCGGTATGAATGCTGTATTTTCTCCATTGGTCATAGTGGAAAAACCCTGTATGAAAAAAGGATGACACGCATAAAGATTAATTTCATAATTTGTATTTTGTCTTCCCTGTGCCATTATTACTCTGGCTTCCAGTTCTTTGCGGTCGAGTTTTAAATAGTCTGCAACGTCCATGGGGCTGCCGATTTCTTTGATCATAATTGTGTCCGGCCAGAAGGAAAATATGATTATATCCCTTTTTTCTTCCCCCATTTCGCGGAGCTGAAGACGTATTATAAGAAGTCTTTCATGCAACTCCTTACGACTTAATCCATCCCATTCCTCTGGATATTCATAGGCACGTATAAGATAAATATCTCTCTTCGGCACTCCTGGCGGCGGCGTTTTAGGGACTTTAATTGTCAGTTTGTATTTGGTCATAAAACCAACTTCCATCATAAATGTGTCAAGACGTCTTAGCCCCTTTTCGCTGAAAATGCCTGACATAATGGGGGCATCCTTCATATTTTCAAAAGGCCCTCCCAGGTCACGCAAAAAAAGGCCTACACCAGAGCCATCATGCCCTTCACGCATAACATCCAGAGCTTCTATTGCTTTCATCGGAGACAAGGGCTTATCGCTGGTTATTGCGAATAAACGACACATTGTTTTTCTCCTTATAGACAGAGCTATGTTTTCAAATTCTGTATGAAAAAACTTAATTACTGCTTTAAAAATTATAGAAAAGTGGCCAATAAAGGGTACGAAACTTGAGTAATGTAAATGCAATAGATATGCCAAGAAGAGAATAGAAGTTTAACTTAGTAATATTTCAATATAATTTGTTTATCAATAGAGAAGGGAGCGAAATAGTAAAATACATTTCTGTTAAATTTCGACCTAAAAACTACAAAAATGTTAACCAGCCCAAGTTGATATGCCAAAAACTTTTCATGATTTCCTCCTTCTCTTTTGTTGGAAAATGATAGGATATTTAATATCACAAAAGGTCATTATGGTAAAGATTGAAATTCAATTTTCCTGCCAAAATTAAAAATTCCCAAAAATTATCTAATATTCATCTTTGTAAAGTATAACCTAAATTTCACGCGTACCGAACCCGGTAAAATCCACAATTTCATAGAATTATACAAATTCTTTAT
>VMSQ01000125.1 GCA_013792055.1 Desulfobacteraceae bacterium | reverse complement strand
CTGAAGAGACAAAAGAAGGTCCTGGTATATGTTTCCCTGGACAAGTCTTTCTCCACATTGCATAGCATGGAAGACTTGTTTCCACTGCTACCAAAATGTGACAAGAAGACTGTGGAACGATTTAAGAAAGAGTTGGCAATAACTCACCTCATGTTGCACCAACAGATTGACTTGGAATTCGCCAGGCATAATGAGCAGATAGGGCACCCTCTTCCGTGAAGCGCCAACTGGGAATTTCTACAATCAATAAATTTCGTCATCTCAAAGAAAAGCCCTATTGAATGTCTATAACGCCCCCAGCAATCTTCGCTGGAGGAGTGTTTGCATGTCACGACGACCATCTACAATGAGGTATACATAAACATTTTCATTATCAATTCGATAAATGATACGATAGGGTTTGAAAAAGATCTCACGATAGTCACGAATCCCTATAGACTGAAGTTCTGTTGGATACACACCCCGTTCCGGCAGTTTGCTCAGACTAACAAATTTTTTCTCAATCTGGTCAAGTACATATTCTGCTTTTTTAGGCGAATCATGTTTTGATATATATGTATAGAGGTCTCTGAGGTCTCCTGCTGCGTCTTCAGTGAGCAGAACTGTGAAAGCCACTAAATTGAGTCCTTTCTTTCGCGAAGACGAGTTATTGCATCAGCGGCCGAAATTACTTTGCCTTCTTCAATCTGCCGATTGCCAAGCGCCAGAATTTTGAGTAGGGCCATAGTTTCCTGGGTTTGCTCGTAACTCTCAATATCCTGAATAATGACTTTAGCTTCACCATTCTGGGTAATGATGAGCGGCTCTCCTTTGTCTCCCAAATGTCGAATGATTTTTGCTGCATGAGCCTTCAAATAGCTGATTGGTTTAATTCGGTTAGATAATCTCACTGGTTACCTCCTTGCAAAGAATATAAAACCATATTAAGACTAAATTTAGTCCTATGTCAATGAGAATTTCTTGCCCCCAGATAGACAGGCTGTGGGATATCCATTTGTAAATTAGTTGGCATTTTACCATACTTGCCTGTGCCCGACACGGCAGACAGTTAAATATCCGAGGCCCCATGTCTATAGTAAGATTTGACGCCAGACAGAACGCCTGGTCCGGAGTTGCAAATGATATTGCAAATAGAGCCCCAGTAAAATCAAGATAATTGAGACGTTCAGGGGAAGGTTAAATCTTTCCTCTCAACATATCCGAGACTTCCCTTGTCAACCTGAGAACCTTTTTCGCATTTTCCAGGCTTAAAGAACCTGTCCCGCAGCTTGGAGTTATTAAAGACTGAGCCAGGATTTTAGACCTGTCAAATCCAAGGCTTTCTAACTCCCGCACCTTATCTTCCCATTTTATTACCAGCGAATCGACTGTCTCTTTTTCAACATCCTCTGTTTTTGAGGTGGGTACTATGCCCCATGCAAGAATGCGTCCTGATTCCACAAATTTTCTAATATGATCAGAGTAGAGAATAAATCTGTCAAAAAAAGAATAAGCGTCAAAGCTGACTATATCTGCCGAAGAGCCGAGAACAAGCGACCAGTCAGTATTGGCGCAAACATGTATTCCTGCAAGACCGCCTTCTGAATGAACAGCCTCAATAACTTCATTAAAACATTTTGCCACTTCGTCCTTTGTTATGCTTATAAATGCGGATGAGCCGAAACCTGCAAGTGCGGGTTCATCAAAAAAAATAATTACAGGAACTCCGAATTTTGAAAGTTCCCTGACCTGCCATCTGGCTTTGAGAGCCAGAAGCTTTACCGCTGCATCTCTTATCTGTTCGTCATAAAATATTGCCTTGCCGTTCTGGTCGTTCATGCCTGTACAAAAAGTTACAGGGCCTGTTATCTGGCCCTTAACTGCAACCAGAGGAACTGAAACAACTTTTAATTGCTTTGTAAACTCAAAAAAACCAGCAGCTCCATCCTTTGTTAAGGCAAATCTTGATCCGGAAAGATCGCTTCCCCCTTCAACTACAGCGATGTAGTCTTCATAAAATTTAAGAAGATCTTCACCAAAACCACCAGCGCTGGTATCTATACAAGCTCTTTCTTTTTCAATCATAAGACCCGGCAAGCCTGAGAGAAACTGAGCTATCATTCCTTCTTCTTTATAAACCGGAAGCTGAACCCATAATGGAATTTCTGGTGTATAGCTGAAAACAAGTTTTACAGCTTCTGTATGGTCGTCCATAGGAAGGCTTCCAATTAAAACAGGAAGACCGTTCGCCTGAAAGTTTTTAATCACAATTCATTCTCCTTTCATACCCTGCCAGCCTGATTTTCATAATTCAGCAACAATCCATTGTTAAAATGAGACCTTTGAAAAATGCTCAATTTTGTTCAAGGTCAAGGAAGGCGAGAATTTTAACCACAGGAATACATTGAGTATTTTGAGGATAGCGCTAAAGCTTCACTGCGTGCCAAAATTTGAGCCTGACACCGAGATTGAGCAAAATGGGGTGTTTTTCAAAGGTCTCAAAATAACTATCATGAGATCAATAAGTTTACAAGGAATAGATGGTCTTGCCTGCTTTGTAAAAGGATTGTTGCTGTAATCTGTAAAAGATTGACACGTAATTATGGCGGTGTTATGTTTGTTTTTATATTAGCAATATTTTCGAGCGTCTGGAAATTTAACTTATTATGGCAGATATTATATCACTTGATAGCAAACTTCAGTTAACCAGAGATAACAAGGCCAAGTTAATAAAAAAACGCAAAATTCTTGCGGTACAGAAGGTTTTTCAATGCACCCAGTGTTCCTTTAAATGCGAAAAATGCAGCGCTCAAATTAGTCTCGCACATCAAAAGAAAAATGATTCCCGCAACATTAAGGTGTCATATCGACTCTGTGAAAGTTGCATGGAAGAATTTAATGACTATGTTGAAAAAATTAAGGGAAAAGGAAAAGGAGACGTTGACTCTTACTGGCACAATGATGCCTGGATAGATGTATGGAAAACGTGGATAGATTATCAGAATGCCATTGGCCAATATCTAAAGTCAAAAGAGTTTAAACAGCTTCTGCAGGAATTGAAACAGAACGAGCCCAACAAATAGAGAGGTCTCATAGGAGGATTTTATGTTTGGAATTGGAATGCCCGAACTTATAATAATACTTGTTATTATTCTGATTATATTCGGAGCTGGTAAACTTCCGGAAATCGGAGCAGGTATAGGCAAAGCAATAAAGAATTTTAAAAGCGCAACAACCGACGCTGAAAAAAAAGAAGCTGATAAACTTGATGAAGGTGATAAAGGCAATAAATCATAAAACTTCAACTTTGTTTCAACAGTTTTTACATTAAGAGTATTCCGGAACCAACCGCCCAGCACAACACTATTACTGTAATAATCGCACAACTTCCGGCAAGGATTTTGTGAAGCAGGCTTTCTTTAGTTCTTTCATTATAACCCATAAAAAATCCAATAACAGCCCCTGCCAATATTCCACCTCCGTGTCCCCAGTTATTGATGCCAGGCACGACAAACCCGAAGAGCATAATTCCAAGCGCCCATCCGCCGATTTGCCTGTAAATGGCTTGCCCGTAAGTTCCGCCGCGGCTTTTGCCGTAGTAAATCGCTGCTCCTATCAGTCCGCATATGGCGGCGGAAGCACCTATTGTAAATGTAACACCGGCTAAATAAGAAATTCTGAAACCGATAATTCCGCTTAGAGTATAGATGATAAACATCCTATAAACACCATATTCCCGACTGACCAGTGGTGCTATCTGCCTGAAAGCAAACATATTAAAAAGAATGTGCAATATGCCTCCATGAAGGTAATTAGCTGAAACCAGGGTCCACCATCCATGTACATTGTCAACTGGAACTGTCCCTGTTGCGCCAAGCAATAAAAGGCTTCTGTTTTCAGGAGACAGAATATAAAATGGATTAAACGAAAGGCCCGGCAAACGGGAATTAAACAAAAGCGATATAATGTACATGCCGATATTGGCATAGATTATTGCTTTGATCATCTGGTCAGCGCTGCTAAATCCTCGAGTCCATAAATTATTCTTCCACCATGACCCGGGTTTTGACGTATTGCAGTACGGGCAGCGAGCCTCATCAATGCTTATCAATTTTCGGCAGTTGGGGCAAAGAATGGAGCTTTTCTTTTGATTTGTCATTATTCAACCTTCAGTCTATCTACCTATCTTTTATTAATTCCATACTCCCGGAATTTTGGTGCCGCAAAATTTGCATTTATTGCCTGACAGATTATACACTGGTAAAAAATAGCCCTCGCGTTCAATCAACAACTTGCTGCAATTATGACAATAGGTGTTATTCCCTTCATGGTTTGGGACATTGCCGACATAGACGTATCTGACACCCTCCTTAATGGCTAATTCACGGAAACGCGTCAATGTTGAAACTGGTGTCGGGGCCAGCCTGTCAAGTTTGTACTTAGGGAAAAAACGCAAAAAGTGTAAAGGATAGTCGGGACCCAGATTGTCAAGTATCCATCCACACATCTTTTTTATCATTTCTTCATCATCTATATATCCGGGTACCACCAGTGTTGTAACCTCAAGATGAATTCTTTGTTCATGCAGCGTCTTTAAAGTGTTTAATACTGGCTGCAACCGTCCACCATTCAGTTTCCTGTAAATGTCATCGCTGTATGATTTAAGGTTTATGTTTGCACCGTCCAGCACCTTACAAAACTCGAGAAGGGGCCCTTGATTAATGTAACCATTTGAAATCCAAAGGTTATGCAGCCCTTTTTCCTTTGCCAGTCTGGCGATGTCGATCATGTATTCAAAAAAAGTGATGGCCTCTGAATATGTGTATGCAATAGATTCAGAACCTAAACGCCGGGCTGTCTCAACTGCTTCAGCAGGAAAAAGTTCGTAATGGCGCACTTCATGAGGCTTTGCCTGTGAAATTTCCCAGTTCTGGCAATTTAAACAGCGGAAATTGCATCCTGTGGCAGCAAGAGAAAAAACCATTGATCCAGGCCTGAAATGAAAAAGCGGCTTTTTTTCCACAGGATCGTTATGAACAGCGCAAGGATTTCCATAGGCAAGGCTGTAAAGTGTGCCGTCCATATTAACCTTGGAACGGCAGATACTGCGGTCGCCCGGGGCAAGTATGCAGCGGTTGGGGCATATTCCGCAAACTACTTTTTTATTCTCTATCTTGCTGTAAAGGAATCCTTCATGAGACCATTTCCACAATGTTTTTGGTGCATCATTTTTGAATATCTTGCCGCTGATATCATCAGGACCAGACGTAACATGTCCGTCCCCGGCAAAAGACCGGCATACATCGGCAAACATCGCAGTGGATAGAAATGCTCCGCTATAGTAAAGAAAATCCCTTCTGTTTATATTTTTCATTACGCGTTCCAATAACAATCAAACTTGCCAGTTTCAAAACTATCAATCCTGCCGTGGCCCAGATAAGCCCAAAATAGGGCAAAAGTACCAAACTGGTAATCAGGGTGCCGCAGGCAGCACCTATTAAATCAGCTGAAAAAGATCTGGTTACAGCAGAATTTCCGCCTCCTCCCAAATGGAGAGCCACAGGGAACTGAAACCCGCATGCAAGAGAAACCATGAAACCGAAAATAAGAAAAAAGAATGACGGCAGACGATCCCCACCCATCTTCAGCGCCAGCATCAAGATAACCATCATGAAAACGAGCAGACCATCGGTCAGAACCAGTATGTGTTTTCCACCTTCACGCAGTTTGTCGCCCAGCAATGCTCCTGGTAAAAGACCTGCCAGAAAGACAGTTATAATTATTCCTATCTGAAAATATATATAACCATAAAATATCTGAAAAGCAAAGATTACCAGTATTTCACTTCCCATCGTCATTGCTCCTGTTGAAAAAAGTACAAATTCTTCCCGCTTAATACGAAACAGATATATAAAGGTAAGCACAATAAGAGCAGCAATAAATCCGACAGGTGAACTGGAAAATTTTGCAAACCACTGTGAAAACATCAGCCTCATCAAAAAAGGAGAATTATCGCTGTTTTTTGGTGTATTCGGATCCATCAGATCATTTAAGCCTGAAATTCTTTCTTTAGTCAGATTCCCGTAATAATAGCCACGTATGTACAGAGTATTAATGCCTTTTTCTTTAAGTCTCGCAGGGATATCTGTTTTGATTGAAATATCCTGACACAGAAAAAATATCTTCAACCCTGGCATAAGCAAAACATGCTTAAAATGATTTTTTACGGTATTGTATAGAGAAGAAAGCTTCTGCCGCTGTGGTTCGGCAAGGTAATTATCATAACCTTCCATAGAAAAACTCAAAACACCATCCGGCGCAAGGCGTTTCTTTACAAGGCTGAAAAACTGATCGGTAAAAAATCTGTTGACTTGAAATGTGTCTGGTTCAGGCAAATTTAAGACAATAGCGTCGTAGATTTTATCCGAATCCGCAAGAAAAGCCCTTCCATCCTGATTGATTACGTTTAATCCTTCAATATTTTCGATCAGACCGAACTTGAACTGGACAGAGATAATATCAGGATCAAGCTCAACGTAATCAACTGTTTTAAGGCCATATTTTTTCAGTTCCTTCATAATTCCACCCTCGCCCGATATCAGGAGGATGCGTTGAGGATTGTTAAGTTGAGCCATGGGGTAATGGATAGTCTCTTCCGCAATGCTCTGATTCTGGCTGCTTAATACAGGGACTCCGTCAATAAAAAGAGTAAACTGTCCATTATCCTTATGAACGGCAATCCTTCCGTAACGGGATTCACGATAATGAACCAGTTCCCCCTCGGAAGGCGCAAGCGAAAATGGTTCGAAAAAAATGCCCGTTGCTAATACTAATAATGTGATAGCAGCACCCGGAATAATTTTTAAATATTTTCTCTGCTTTTCGGTTAATGAAAAAAGAAAAAATGATGCTGCCACAAGCGGAAGGCCGGCAAGAAATATAGCCTCAAACGGAGTAACCAGAAAAACAAGAGCAAATAAAAAAAAAGCTCCTCCAGTTATATCTCCTATATTATCAGCAATATAAATGCGTGCACCCGAATAATCCGGTGTTTCTGTTCTTAACACAAAAAGGCTGTAAGGAAGAACAAAACCTACAAGCAGGCAGTATGGAGCAATTGTAAAAAAAATGTAGGCAAGGGTAGGATAAAAGCCAACTGAACTGCCGTGAATAAAGAAAAAATCTCGTAATTCACGAATAATAAAAATCTGAATAGCAGATAAAGCGGTTAGGATGAAAGAAAGACAGCAGAGTCTGCTTGGACTGGGCTGCCAGTAATGCGGTGTAATCAGATGAGCTACAAGCGTTCCTATACCGCCAAGTATTAACCAGCTGAAAAGTATTAAAGAAATGACAAACTCATTACCGTGGAACTGGGCAAGAAACTCGCGTATGGTTATTAATTGTACAGCCACCGAAGAAATGCCGGTAGCAATGATAACCAGCAGTGTAGCGCGTTCATTTTTCTTCATCAAAATATTGAACCTGGTAAGTCATAACTTCCAGTTTATCTTTTTGCCATGCATCTGCTGACATACTTGCCTTCATACATAGATGCCCAAGGAATTCTTTGGGTTGGGGCAACTGTTTCCATACCTGTGGCAAAAAAGTTGCGCTGGCAAAGCCTTTTCGGATAATTACACCATCTACATTAACGCGCAGTTTCGCAATCAAATCATCGCCGTTTCTGTATTTTAGGGTCTCAGGCTGGGTGAGTATGCTTACCTCTATATCAACATGCTCCAGCTCTTCATCTCTCAGTGGAGAAAATCGAGGATCATGAAAAGCAGCACTGATTGTATTACGCTTGACTCCTTCTTTCAAGGATTCAGATGCGGTTATATTTCCAATACAACCTCTAAGCTGGCCGTTAATCTTTAAGGTAACAAAAGTGCCGAAATGCTCCTGAAAACAATCTTCCTTAAGCGCTTCTTCCAGGGTTTCGGCCTCGACAGTGTCTATCTTTTTGTTTAGCTTTTTCATAAGCGTATGCCGGGCAAGCCTTACCAGCACCTGTCCCTGACTATCAGAAAATTTGCGAACCTCACTTTTTTTGTCTTCCATATACTTGTCTCCATAAAATGCTATGGCTGCATAGCCGACAACTTTACTGCGTCCGCCGCAGGTGTCGCCACTGTTTGAATAATGCAACAGAACCGGTTGCCATCCATATTGCCGGGCCAGGCTTACAAGAACAAGAATCGGCACTTTCCCGCACGCATAATTATAACCCTTCAACAAATTGTCTGTATCCAGATTTAATATCATTTTAATGGTTTCTTTATCTGTTTCTACAGCCAGATCATATTGTTGATAGTGGGAAAGATCCGAGCTGGCCACAAGAAGCGTGTTTTGATCTCGAAACATATCTATTTCGCGCGTGAGTTTGCCAATATTCCCCTGACTTATTACAATCGGAATTATCTCAAATTGCTTTAAATAATACTGCAAAAATGGGAGCAGGACTTCCAGTGAATGTTCGCTGAGATCAGAAGCCTTGTTTGCGTGAAACAAACCTGACTGGTTTCGCATTTTTACAGCATCTTCATGCAAATTGACTGTGCCGAGAGGAGTCTGGTAAGCAGCCACATCGCTGATTGCTCCGTTTATAAAACCTGTCCGATGATCCGGGCCAAGCAAAATAACCTTGTTAAACTGCTTTTCGTCGAGTACAAGTGAAGCATGGGCTGCTGTAAGACCGGAGCATGGATATCCCGCATGTGGCAGTATGAGAGCCTTTAAATATTTTCCTGATGGAATTTTTACCTGGGTTTTTTTTGCCTGGCTGGTCAGTATATCGACAGTTTGCAATAAATCAGAACTATTGGAAGGATAAAATTTGCCTGCAAAAACGGCTTCGCGAATATCATCCGCATGTGCCCATTCTATACTGAGAGGACAGACCATGCACAAGGCCAGGAAAAACTTTATAATCGGATTAAATGCCTGCTTCATGAAGTGACCCTGCCTGTAACTATAGAGGGTAAGGGACAAGAAAATATATTAAACCTAAATTGAGCGATTTTTTTCTCGATCTGCACCAATCTTCTTGCGCATCAAGGACTTGCGAAAAGTCTCGACATATCCATTGGTATGCCTACGCTTTTCGCAAACCTTGCTGCATCAAGATCTCGGCACATTTCTTCGCAAAAAATCGCTCAACTTAGGTTGAATAAATACAATGAGCGAACAATACTGTCAAACTAAAACTCGTTGATCTCCCCACTCGAAACTGATCTATGGTAATAGCTGGTTTTTATTGACAAGTCTTACCAAATATGATGCCCTCGTAAAAAATATAATTTTGAAGGAATCTGAAACATGAAAGACAAATTAGGACTCTATTACTATCCATTTCCGGACAACAAACGCGTTCGCATGTATGTTAGCGAAATTCATGACAAAATATGCTTCAAGTTCTGGAATGCAGATGCACCTGAAATATGGGACAAACAAAGATGGGTTGCCCATGATGAAATAGTGAAAGCAACTGCCGCTTACAAAGACAAGAAACGCAATCCAATCGAAGCGTATGACATTGAAGTAGCTAAACAGCTTATTAATGAAGGCAGGAAAGAGCAGGAAAAAACTCAAGAATAAGATTCTAACCGCGCTGCGCAACTTTTTTGCGAATGAAATCGAGTCCGAAAATCAGAGGAATGCCGAACCAGGCAAGGAAGTAAATCTCTATGGAAACAGGCCCTGTAGCGAGAACTTTTTGTGCCGGAGGAAAGTAAAGGACTGCCCAGGAAAATACAACCTGAATAATAATCCCGAAAAAAATCAGTTTATTCTTAAAGATACCCATATCCAGGCCTGAACGATAGATAAAACGTCGCCCTATAAGGTTTCCGATCTGCATGAGCAGAATGGTGGATAAAGCAATGCCTGTTGCTGAACGGTAAAGTACGTTGTTTGAAGCAAGCTCCTGACCGTATTCCCATCCACCTTCTACAAGGACAAAGAAAAACAAAAATATAGACCACAGAGCCTCAAGTAATCCAAGAAACAGATAGCTGTGTATAATTAGAGGACGTGTAAGAAGCCCCTCGCTTCGGTCCCTTGGAGGCCGACGCATCTCCTCGGGATCGGGTGGTTCCTGCCCCAGACCCATAGACGGAATGATATCCGTTCCAAGATCAATAGACAGTATCTGAATCACCGTAAGGGCCAAAGGAACCGGCAGCAAAATGTAAATAATATATGGCAGGATTTCAGGTCCATTGCTCACGAGCACATAATTGGTAAATTTCTTTATATTGCTGTAAATCGCTCGTCCTTCTTCAACTCCTGCTACAATAGAAGCAAAATTATCATCCAGCAGAACAATCTGCGCCGACTCCCTGGCCACATCAGTGCCCTTTTTCCCCATAGCAATACCAACATCGGCTGCTTTGAGGGCCGGAGCATCGTTCACCCCATCGCCGGTCATGGCCACGACTTTGTCCATAGCCTTTAGCGCAGCTACGATTTTCATTTTTTGCTCAGGAGTCGTTCGCGCAAAAATCGAGACTCCCTTGCCCAGCGCCTCTATAAGCTGTTCCTGGGTCAACTGCTCCAGAATGTCTCCCGTCAGGACTCCTGCCATATTCTGACCATCCACCACAATTCCGCTTTTCTGAGCAATGGCTAAAGCTGTATCAGGGTGGTCGCCGGTAATCATAATGACATCAATACCAGCATCATGACATTTTTTAACTGCAGGGGGTACTTCCTTGCGAATGGGGTCCTCGATCCCCACAAAGCCAGCAAGGATAAGATCATGCTCCAAGTCATTCTGTTTGGCATCCGTATAATCGCCTTCCGCAAGTATGCTGTAGGCTATGGCAATGACACGCAAACCTGTTGCAGCGACCTTTCTCATTGCTGCCTCAGCCTTTTCAAGAGCCTCTTCATCAACCTTGACCGGCTGTGCTGCCGAGTTATCTTGCATGCCAGAAATAAAAGGGCGTATGGCCACCCAGGCTCCTTTTACTACAAAGAACTTCTGAGAATCTGCCGAAAAGATACCGGCCGATCTTCTTTTATCAACGTCAAAGGCAAAATGTTTTTCAATATCTTTTTCAAAAGCAGAAAAATCTCCACCTTTTTCCACGTAGGAATCAGCAACTGATACATCAAGGGGGTCTCCTGAAAACCCCTTCTCTGATTTGCGGACTTCGGATGCACTCAGGGCAAGCTTCAGCAGAAAATTCTCTGAGCCCTTATCCTTGAGTTTTTCGCAGGCAATGGCATCTCCCAGGTGTGTAATTGTAAGTTGGTTGTGAGTCAGAGTTCCTGTTTTGTCAGTACAGATCACATGAACCGCACCCAATGCTTCCACAGCTTTCAGTTCTTTTACCAGTACGTTCTTTTTGGCCATCCGTAAGCTGCCGATTGCCAGAGACAGGGTAAACGTGGGCAGAAGACCTTCAGGAACGTTGGCCACGATAATGCCCATCATAAACACCAGATTTACCCAGAGAGATCTTCCGCTAAAAACTCCGTAGAGAAAGAACGAAAACCCCATGCTGACGGCAATAATAGTCAGGATCTTCACCATGCGTCCGGTCTCGTACTCCAGAGGAGAAGGACTTCTTCGGATGGACTGAGAAAGCTGAGCCAGCTTCCCAAACTCTGTTCTGATACCTGTTGCAAAGATAACTGCCTCGCCACTGCCTTTGAAAACAGAGCATCCTGCAAAAACAAGATTTTCGCTTTCCGACATACGTTTATCTACTGCTGATGCATGGAGGCTCTGTGCCTTGGACTCCCCTGTGAGTGGAGCATTGTTTACCACCAGATCCCCGCTCTTGACCAACCGGCCATCAGCCGCGATACGGTCGCCTTCTGAGACAATAAGAATATCTCCAGGAACAAGATCCTCGGCAAGGATTTCGACATTATTTCCATTTCGCCTGACCAAGACACGAGGAGGCAGAAATTTCTTGAGGGCCTCCATTGCTTTTTCTGCACGATATTCCTGCACAAAACTAAATAATGCGTTTAGGAAAGAGACCCCAAGCAGAGCCCAGCCGAGCACATTCATACTTTCGCCGGGCTGAAGATTATCGGCGACAAAGCAGATAACAGCAGAAACATTCAAAAGGATGGTAAAAAAATTGGTAAACTGTTTTAAGAGGGAACGAACCCATTTCCATTGATCGCGGACTTCCACAGAGTTCTTGCCGACCTCCAGCAAACGTTCTTCGACCTCATGGTCGTTCAGACCCTCCGGTCGGCTCGACAGGTAAGAATAAACTTCATCAGGGTTAACGTTTTGTATTTGTTTTGCTTTATTCATATTCCCCTGTAGATTCCCATATCACAAGGAGTTCCACGGAGAACTCTCTCCAGCGAATCGGCATAAACTGCTCGATTAAGACGGGTGCGCTCTGATGCACCCAACAGAATCATGCGTGTCTTTAACTTGCAGCCGTGGACCAGGATCTCTCTCGACCAGTCGCTACTTACTACTACACGATAGTCCAGCCGAAAGATGTCAGCTCCGCATCCCTGCTTAATGTCCTGGATAACAGCAGCAAGGTATTTCAACCCTTTTTTGCGCAATTCCTGCATGCGATGAAGAGAGAAATGGAGAAGTTGAAAAGAACTTACATTCATGACCCGCAGGAGGTAGAGTTCTTCCACTTCAGGCAGAAACAGCTTGAAAAATGGCCAGGCTGATTTAAAACCCCGCGGATGTCCTGCCAGTGGAATTAAAAACCTGCGTGGATTAGCAAGCAAACCCGGCTGCACTACGCGCACAGCCAGTACATTGAATTTGTCAGACTCGAGGA
Organism: Desulfobacteraceae bacterium; assembly: GCA_013792055.1. GTDB lineage: Bacteria > Desulfobacterota > Desulfobacteria > Desulfobacterales > ETH-SRB1 > B13-G4. Next base: position 5,593 of record VMSQ01000125.1, on the reverse strand, counting down.
GTTTTTCAGAAATGGTTCCAGATAAAAAGGCTTGTCTCTTGGAGCGAATCCGAGTTCCGCACACAACAAAACTCTCGCTGCCATAAGGAATAGCATCAAGGAGGGACCGGCAAACATTTTTTTTTAGCGGAAGGATTTTACGGCATAGTTCTATGCTTTGAGCGCTGCATTCTTGCTCAATCTTAGTGATCTTCTCAACAACTTGCACAGGAGAAACACTATTGTCCTGAATGTGGACAAGTGTCAGCTTTTTTTCAGCGGTATGTGTCGCAAGACGGATACCGTAACGTGATACCCAGTCACCATTAAGCGAACCATCATAGGCAAGGTATATCATATTCAGGCCTCTGCAGAGGTAAGTATTTTATACAACAAGTTTTTTACTATATAAAAAATCTATAAAAACAGAGATATTATGTCAACATATAACCACCAATATAGAGGCTCTAATAATATTATCAATAATAAAGCTTGCTTTCCGCCCGAAAGCTGTTATTATCCTTTTAATCAATAAAGGTCTGTTCTTAATTGGCGGGCCGGTTTCGATCTAAAGGAAAGTACCATTTGTCAAAGTGGCACCCTGAAGTCTGGAACTATGAGAATTTCTTAAAAGGAGGGTGTTAATTATGGCTAATGGAATTGTAAAATGGTTTAATAGCGGCAAAGGGTTTGGTTTCATCGAGCAGGAAGATGGTCCGGATGTATTTGTTCATCATTCAGCAATCAATGCAACTGGTTTCAAGTCTCTTGATGAAGGCGACCGAGTTACCTTTGACGTTGAGCAGGGTCAAAAAGGACCTGCTGCAGTAAATGTTACTGTAGCTTAGATTATTCTGAGTTAAAAAAAGGGCATTCCATCGAATTATGATGGAATGCCTTTTTTGTTTAAACCCCATAAAGTTCAGCAATGTCCCTGTCCAGCATCACTTTTATTCCACGGATCAGATGTATAACCTAAGGCATAATAAAAGCCTTTATTTAAAGAAATATCAATATCAATAATAAAGCTTGCTTTCCGCCTAAAAGCTGTTATTATTCTTTCTAATCAATAAAGGTCTGTTCTTAATTGGCGGGCCGGTTTCGATCTAAAGGAAAGTACCATTTGTCAAAGTGGCACCCTGAAGTCTGGAACTATGAGAATTTCTTAAAAGGGGGTGTTAATTATGGCTAATGGAATTGTAAAATGGTTTAATAGCGGCAAAGGGTTTGGTTTCATCGAGCAGGAAGATGGTCCGGATGTCTTTGTTCATCATTCAGCAATCAATTCAAGTGGTTTCAAGTCTCTTGAAGAAGGCGACAAAGTTACCTTTGACATCGAGCAGGGTCAAAAAGGTCCTGCTGCAGCAAATGTTACTAAAATTTAGACCAATAGTTCTGAGTTAAAAAAAGGGCATTCCATCGAATTATGATGGAATGCCCTTTTTGTTTTGCCTCCTTAAAGATCCAGCCAATTGAAAAAAACGCATAAAATCATGACCGTTCCCGAACGTCCAGTAAGAACGTACAAGTCCCCCCTAACCTCGTTTATAAAGTAAAGAGGGTAGCCTTATTTTAAGTTGACAAAAGTTGACAAAAGTATTAACTATATAAAATATGAATAAAAAATTAAATATAAAGCGAATTAATCGGGCTATGGATAAACTCGGACTGAACCAGTCTATGCTCGCGAAAGAATTGGGCGTTTCTAGGACAATTGTATCCTCCTGGTTCAAAAGCCATAAATTCCCTCGTCCGGAGAAGTTATTAAAACTGGGGGTGATTCTTAATCTACCGTTTCAGGAGCTTGTTCAACGGTCTGTAATGGCAAAAGAACCAGTTGTTGCTTTTAGGAAAAAAGGGTCACGCAAGACCACGGATATCCATATAGGACAAGCTAAAGAGATGGGGCAGTTGCTAGAGATGCTCGTTCCTTACCTTCCTTTTGACGACATGTTTCAGCCTCCTGCTCTAAAAGCCCCTATGGTTGAATATGGTTATATCCAAAGAGCAGCAAATCGAATTCGCAAAGAAATAGGTGTAAAAAATAGCGATCCTATCGACTTTGAGCAGCTTATTAACAAACTTAACGAGTTCGAAGTAGTTCTCATCCCTGTATTGCACGGTCATCGTGAGCATCATGAAAATGCTCTTCATATTTACCTGCCCACCTCCAAAACGACTTGGATATATCTAAATCTGGATAGTAATATCCATGACTTCAAATTCTGGATAGCTCATGAATTGGGACATGTTCTATCTCCATCCTTGAGAGGAGATACCGCCGAGGATTTTGCAGATACTTTCGCCCAAGTCCTTCTGTTTTCAGAGGATCAGGCCGAAGGAGCATATTATGTTTTGAAAAATTTTAGTTCTAAAAAAAGCCAAATCAAACACATCTTTGAAGTGTCAGAGTCCCTTGTCATTTCCCCCATTACTGTTTATAAAGCAATCAACAATTATGCTGTTGAATATAATAAGCCCAAATATAATTTGGAGCCGGAAATATTTGCGGCAACAACAAATTTCAATAAACAATATTTAAAGGTTAGTGAAAAGCTTGAATTGAAAGAACCATTTACAGTAGCCGAATACATCAAAATAACCAAAGACATATTCCACAGTCCTTTTTTTGATGTCCTTAGAGTTTATTTGTCTGAAAATGACAAATCGGCTGGATTCATTCAATCGATCCTAGACACCTCAATATTGGATGCCAAAGAGATTCATGCAGATATATGGTTAGGTAAATGGCCAAGACAAGAATCTTACTTGACAGCAATGCATATCTAAGAATTGCCGACAGCTTTCATCCTCTTCTTCATGAAAGTTTTGGTAAACCTAACTATACTCTTTATTTAATTAAAGAATTTCAAAAGGAATTTAATAAAAACCCGCGTCTCAAAAACAAATTCGGTTGGGTGAACCAGCCTGAATTCACTGAAAACCGCCAACACCGTCTCAGAACTACCAAGTCACAAAAAGAGCAGATTAATCTTACTTATTCCTACTTATGGGCACATAATATCAGTGAGGGGATTGGCGCTTCAAGAGTAGATGTAAAAGCGTTGGCCTATGGGGATGTCCTTGGCGTTCCAGTTATAACTGATGATGTTGATATGACTGAGATCGGGAAAGCTTTTGGAATTGAAATTTGGGGCCTATTGGATTTATTAAAGGTTGTGTATAATTCAAAGCGAATCGATTTGAAAGATATCAATGCATTGATAAATTATCTCGACTATTTGAAAGACCTACCATACCCTGCGTTTAAAACAGATGTGAAAAAAGCTTTTGAAGATCATTATAGTAGCTCCCCACATACTTTCTAATCCTAACGTAGTCCTTAGAATAATTAAAAACCTTATTATATAGGGGATATTTTTCTGAATAGCGACTTATTACTGGAAGAGGTATGGTTTTGAAAAAAAACGCATAAAATCATATGTATCCCGGAAATCCGCCCCAGATTTAGCGAAACAATTAGAAATGAGATAGTCAGGAGCAAGATAAGCTGTAAATAGGGAAGAACTGGGCTGAAGCCCACTAGTTACGAAGAAAGCCCTTCAATAAGAGCAGCCACATTATGCCCCAACACATCATGGTTGTATCCTCCCTCAAGGATGGCAAAGCATCCTCCTCCGCAGGCACTGGCAGCATTACGGACAAGAGAGCCAATAGAAAAATAATCCTCTGTTTTTAGAACCCCGCCCCAGTCATCCTCATGATTGTCAAACCCGGCTGAAATTCCTATTATGTCCACCTGAATCCCAGACAAGATATGTCCTATTTTACGGATGTATACATCACGGTCTTGCTCAGATGGATTGTAGGTTTTAATCCAATCTTTACTTCCTAAAATATTTACTGTCCCATCTCCAAAGTGCATGTCAAAATCCAGCACAAATGCATTTTCTATCAGTCCTTCATTTTTTAGTGCAAGAAGGGCTATTGTCATGTTGTTGAAATAGCAGAAACCCCAGCAGTCGCCGGCTGAAGCATGGTGACCCGGCGGTCTTATCAGGCCGAAAGCAGGTTCTTTAAGGCCTGTACGGGCAGCCATAACAGCTCCGCCTGCGGCAAGTGAGGAAATGGGATAAAGACCACTTTTATGGACATAGTTAATATGGGCTTTTGTATGCGCTGCAGAAATTTCATTTTCAGACGCAGGTTCGCAATCAACTAAATCCACATCATTTTTAATAACATCTACTATAGCCTCAATTCGCCCTTTGGCGGAAGCCGGGTCAGAAGTATAGACCTGATAGAAATCCTCGTGAAAAATGACTTTCATTTTTTCCTCGTTTCAAAGAAGGGAAAGTATAATTACTCTGCTATAAACTCAAAATAATTATAAATAGCTTCTAAATCTTGTGCAAGTTAAGAATTATGGCTTCGTAAAAATATCTAAAACGGCTTTCTTTGTTTTTTATGCTAAATTTATTCATAATCATTTGACTCAATCTCAATTCTATTTGTATTATTTATAATTCCATACGGGTTTTCCTCTTACTGAACTCTAAACTAATAGGAGCGGGCTGTGAAAACAAAATTCTTCAGCAATAAAGAAATTAAATTTGCCGATCATCCAAAATTTGCAAATGTGAAAATAGCCACTTTTATTACCGAAAAGGATACTGATACGGTCAGTGTCTGTTTACTTGATATCGCACCAAAAACAGAGATCCCCATTCATACTCACGATCCTCAGGTTGATTCTATATTTGTTTTTGAAGGTCAGGGTGAAGCCTTTGTTAACGGCAGGTGGGATAAGATTGAGGCAGGAGATTATATCTTTGTGCCCGCTTTAGACGAACACGGGATAAATAATACAGGGACAACTTCCTTAAAACTGTTTGTGCATCACAGTCCGCCTTTACTATAAAATTTTACCTCATAAGCAAATAAAAAATTGGCTGAAACCTGAAGAAAATATTTGAAAAAAATACTCAAGAGTCAAAAGCAGTTTTGCCCTCCTCCCAATCAAGTTAAATAGTTAAGAGCATCCCAAAGGCCCCCCTAAAGATCCAGCCAATTGAAAAAAACGCATAAAATCATAGGCTCGGAAATCCGCCGCCATGCCCACTATGTTTGGAGAATGTCAATATGTCACGGACATCCCCAAGTTGTCTCAGAATGGCTTGATATTGCTGAAAGCACCCAGCCAATGACGTAGTCTTTCTCAATGACATTGGCAACAAGACCAAACTCCCTTGAGAAATCCATTATTTCCGATTTATCAATCATTCTGGGTCATCTGCTTCCAGTTTTCCGGTACCCACAGCCGCCAACGGGTAACCAGCTTTTCATTGCTGAGCTTTGGGTCAAGTTTAGTGTTACCTGCTGTAAGCCTTGCACGGCATTGATCTATAGTTTCTGTTTCATCAGGTGCAATCTTTTCCAATAAAAAATGAGGGCAAGGGGTCAGAGGGCAAGGGGTCAAGTCTACTATTGACCCAAGGGCAAGGGGTCAAAGGGCAAGGGGTCAAGTCTACAGGGCAAGGGGTCAAGTCTACTATTGACCCATGGAAGATAAAATGTTATATGTTACAGCATGTCACGACCACTTAGAATAGAATATCCCGGAGCATGGTATCATGTAATGAACCGTGGCAGG
>VMSQ01000119.1 GCA_013792055.1 Desulfobacteraceae bacterium | reverse complement strand
ATCTCTTTTTGAGAAAAAGCCCATTTATCAGGTGCTGGCGCAAAGTGATTGCAAAAACCAAATTACTATCGGACATATCCAATTGAAATTATTTGAATGTTAACCGGACACTACTGACAGGATATAGAGGATGATCATGATGTAAGGATTGAATTAGAAGGTGATTGCTATGAAATACATAAATAAAATTATATTTTTCGTTTTATTGTCTTTGATTGTTTGTATTAATCCTCAGATAGTATGGGCATCAAAAATTATTCAGTCAAAAATCGATGCTGTTACTGTATATCCGGATCGTGCCATGATCACGAGAACGGCTGATATTGATCTGGTTAAGGGGAGCCAGGAACTACTGGTAATTGATAATTTGCCCACATATATAATTGATGATTCTGTTAGAGTTATGGGGCAGGGAAGTGTTAAGGCAAAAATAAGTGGAGTAAAGATAAAAAGGATCTTTTTGCAGGAACACCAGCAAAAGAAGATAGAGGAGTTACTCAGCGAATTAGAAAAGCTGAATGATGAGAACAAGGGATTAGAAGCTACTCTGGAAAGCCTGAACGTCCAGAAGAAATTTATTGAATCTATTAAGATCAGCACTTCAGATAAGATATCGAAAGAGCTTTATATTCAAAAAGCCGATACAAAAAACTGGGATAAGGTTTTAGATTTTATATATCAAAAACTTGGCAGGATAAATGAGCAGGCAATTTTATTCGATCAGGAAAAACGCGGTCTTCTCAAAAAGATTAAAGCAATTGAAGCTGAATTGAATAGATATAGAAACCAGAGATCACCTGAAAAAAAGCTTGTGGAAATTGCTATTGAGGCTGAAGCTAAAGGTAAAATGACTTTGAAAATTAATTATCTTATTACTGGTGCGAGTTGGATCCCAAGTTATGATGTTAGGGTTGATTTAGATAAATCCGAGCTCTGCTTAAATTATTTTGGAATAATCAGACAGAGAACAGGAGAAGACTGGAACGATGTTAAACTGTCGCTGTCAACAGCCAAACCACACATTTCAGGACTTTTGCCTGAATTAGATCCATGGTATATTGATTTCCGGCAGCCTGTTTTTAAACAAGCCATGAAAAGAGCGCTGGCTGATACGGTTATGCAGGAAGCTTATAAGCCATCTTCACCTCAAGAGGAATTAAAACAGGAAACAGCATATGCCGAATCAAGAGGCACATCTGTTACTTTTAATATCAAGAAAAGAGAGACAATACTCGGGAAAGACGAACCATTTAAGACAACAATTACTCAGGAAGAGCTCCAGGCAAAATTAAGCTATATATGTACGCCAAAGCTTTATGAATTTGCATTTTTAAAAGCCGAAATAGTTAATGATACCAAATATCCATTTATAGAGGGTGAAGTTAGTATATTCTTAGGAGAAAATTATATTGGCAAATCTAAGATTGATGCTATCCCTATAGACAAAACTTTTGATTTGCATCTTGGTATTGATGAGAGAATACATGTTGAAAGGAGATTAATAGGAGAAAAGGCCGATAAGTCTTTTATCGGTAAAAAAGCAGTACATAGCTATACATACAGAATTACAATAGAAAATCTTATTAAAGAGGAAAAGAGAATTATTGTTCATGATCAAGTACCTGTTGCCAGGCATCCGGACATTCAGGTTAAGCTTGTAAGATCAGTTCCCGCTATGGTTACCAAAGAAGATGTTCAAGAGGAAAGTCCGGGACTTCTCGAATGGGAACTCAGCCTCCCGGCACAAAAGACTAAAACAATAGAATTTGAGTTTTCTGTTGCCTTCCCCAAAAGTATGAGAGTAAAGGGGCTATAGATGCCTATAGATTATTTATGAATTTCATAGCTATAATTATTCTGGCCGCAATTGTTGTTGACTTTGTATTAAGTGGACTGGCTGATATCCTGAATTTAAAGAGTTTGAAGACTGAGGTTCCTGAATCGTTCAGGGATTATTATGACGCAGACACCTATGGCAAGTCTCAGGAATATCTGCGTGTTAATACAAAATTCGGATGGATTACATCTTCCTTCAATATGATATTAATCCTGATATTCTGGTTCGGAAAAGGCTTTCCAGTATTAGATCACTGGGTACGATCCTGGAATTTTAATTATATCATCACAGGCCTGTTATACATAGGCTTGTTGCTCTTATTTAAAGCAATCTTGTCGTTGCCTTTCAGCATTTATTCTACATTTGTTATTGAAGAGCGTTTTGGGTTTAATAAGACTAAATGGTCCACATTTATAATGGACATAGTAAAAGGATTTTTGTTGTCAGTCCTGCTTGGAGCGCCACTTTTAGCAGGAATACTTGCTTTCTTTGAATATGCCGGAGCAAATGCCTGGCTGTATTGCTGGCTATCAGTAACGATATTTATGCTTGTTATTCAATTTGTTGCACCAACATGGATTATGCCTCTTTTTAACAAATTCAATCCTCTTGAAGATGGAGAGCTGAAAGATGCTATCATGTCATATGCGCGTTCTATAAAATTCTCCCTTGAAAATGTTTTTGTAATGGATGGCTCCAAACGTTCTGCCAAGTCCAATGCTTTTTTTACAGGTTTCGGCAAGCACAAGCGGATTGTTTTGTTTGACACGCTGATTAAACAGCACACTGCAAATGAGCTGGTGGCAGTGCTTGCACATGAAATGGGGCATTACAAGAAAAAACATATATTGCAGAGAATATTGATCGGTGTGATCCAGATGGGGATAATGTTTTTTTTGTTGTCTATTTTTGTCTCATATCATGGGCTTTTTAATGCATTTTACATGGAACATAAATCGGTTTATGCCGGACTTATTTTTTTTAGCATGCTGTACTCGCCCATTGAATTTTTTACAGGAATTTTAATGCAGATGCTTTCCCGTAAAAATGAATATGAGGCAGATAGATTTGCTGTGGAAACCACTCAAGATCCCAAATCCATGGCTGATGCATTGAAAAAGCTTTCGGTTCACAATCTTTCAAACCTCCTTCCGCATCCATTTTATGTTTTTTTGAACTATTCCCATCCGCCGGTTTTGGAAAGAGTTAAAGCAATTAAGGCTGAAGGCTGAAGGTGGAAGGGAACTTCAGTCTTCAGCCTTCGGACTTAGGAGTTACTGATGGGCAAAAACTATATTAAGATGATTTCGTGGAATGTAAACGGCATAAGGGCTGTAATGAACAAGGATTTTATGGAATCTTTCATCAGAATGGATGCAGACATTGTTGCTATACAGGAAACAAAGATTCAGGAACCTCAGCTTACAGATAAAATGAAGAATATTGAAGGATATGAATCATACTGGTCTTTTTCCACTGTCAAAAAAGGATACAGCGGTATTGGCGTCTATACAAGGATAAAGCCCCAGAATGTTAAATACGGTATGGGTATATCAAAATATGATAATGAAGGCCGTATTATTGAAATGGACTTTAAGGACTTTATTTTTTTTAATATATATTTCCCAAACGGGCAGATGAGCGAGGAAAGGCTTCAGTATAAACTTGATTTTTACAGGGATTTTTTTGAATATATTGATGCTTATAAGCATAAAGGAAAATGCCTGATAATAGCCGGCGATTACAATACCGCTCATAATGAGATTGACCTGAAAAATCCAAAAGCAAATGAAAAAAGGTCGGGCTTTCTGAGGATTGAACGTGACTGGATGGATAGAATAGTTAATAACGGCTATGTAGATACTTTCAGATATTTATATCCGGATACAGTGAAATATTCATGGTGGACATACAGGTTCAATGCCAGGGCAAATAACACCGGCTGGCGTATTGATTATTTCTTTGTGACCCAGAATATTATTGATAAAGGGTTGATCAGGGAAGCATTTATTGATAATAATATTTATGGATCTGATCACTGCCCGGTTGGTATAGATGTGAAGATTTAATTCATGCCCCTGATCTCTGATCCTTTTTTATTATGACAGGTTGCCCTGAGAAAGTAATATATTCAAGGTCGTTTAGCTTAATATTAAGAATATAAAAACCAAAAATCAGAGAAAGCAGGCATGAGAAAGTATAACCATATCCGTAATACTGAAATCCAAGTTGAGTGCTAAGATAACTCAGCCCTGCATTTGATGATAGAAATAGTGTAGCTACGGCCAGCACACTTTTCCTCAAGTCAAAGTAGAACATTATGATTATATTTATCGTGAGCAAGGCCTGAAGAAAGGCACCTATTAAGGCGATACGAAGCAAGGGCGCCTGAATGGGAGTTAGTTGTGTCATTTTGACCAGTTCCGGTGAAAATATAAGGCATAGAATAGTTACAGCTCCCTGAATAATAAACACCTGCCTGATATTTCTTTTAAGAGAGTTTATCATCAGCTCTTTTTCCTGAAGGATGTCTGTCATGCTTTTTTTGCCAAGCACTTTACCATAATATTGCCGGTAATGTTTGTAAAACTCTGTTTCCAGTTTGATCAGAAATATAGCGAGTGTAGGAACAATGGTTAGATAGGAGAAAAAAACAGGGGCTTCATAAATATCATGCGTTCTGAACCATGGCACAATTAAACGTGAATCAGGGGCAAACCAGAAGACAATTTTATCTGCCCATATTGCAATATTGTAAATTAAGCCGATAAGCATTAGATCCCAGTACTTTTTGAAAAAGGGAATAAAATCATTATCCCAAAGTTTTCCTGTCGGAAATTCCGTCAGCAATCTCGCAAGTAGCCAGAAGAAAGTTAATGCCTGCCCCAGCATATAACCTAAAATAAAGCCTTCCGATCCCATATAATTTCCGAGTTTTAAACAGGCAATGATGCTTATTAAAGCACCAGCGGCAAAAGCATTAATGATGCTGTTGTAATCCTTTATGGCGGAGAGAAATATCATACACAGCCATATCATACTTACCACAAGAAAGAGCATTATGCCTAAGAATTTATGCAAAAGAGAAACTTTACAAAAGAAGTATAAAATTGATGAGAAAAGTGTCCCGAAAGATAGTAAAAGAATAGTACATGTCAGAAATGTAATTAGCGTAATTTGTGATTTTTTTTCATAGAAGCGGTCTGCCAGATAGCGGGTGGCCACAAGTTGAATTATGCCGACAAAAATAAGAGAAAATGCATAGGTATAGATAACTGTTGACCTGAAAATTTCATGTTCTCTAAATCCAATAATCCATCCTCCATAGATTCCCAGAACAGCGAGACTTATAATAGTCATTAGCCAGGGGCCTGATGAGAGCACGGCTGAATAGACATAGGCCGTAATATCATCCAGAAAGGTTTGCTTATTAAGAATTTTCTTTAATTCAAAACCTATTCCTGCCATTTTAATACTTTTCCTGCCCCTCTGACCCTGATTTTTTCATAAATTCCTTATAAATATTTAAATACTTATTGTGCAGATCGCTATCTCTATAGAATGATTCAACCCGTTTACGGCCAACGATAGACATATTCTGCCTTAATTCTTCATCAGATAGAATTTTAATAATTCCCTGTGCTGTATCAACAGGGTCGGATACCCTTGTAACTATACCTGAAGGCCCAAGTTCCTTATCTGCTTCACTGCGGCCTTCAAGCATTTCCCTGCAGGCACCTACATCTGAAGCTACTATGGGGATACCTGTACAATTGGCTTCAAGAATAACAAGTGGCTGAGCTTCACTTATGCTTGTCAGAACAATTAGATCAAGAATTGGATAGTAATCAACAACATCTATTTCTCCGGTAAATTCAATATATTCCTGAAGCCCTAAAAGTTGTACCAGCTCTAAGCATTCTTGATAGTATTGAGGGTCTTCATCAACAGGGCCCATTATATAAAATTTAACATTATGAAGATGTATCGATACTACCTTGCATGCTCGGATAAAGGTTTTAATATCTTTAATCGGAACAATCCGACCGATATATGCAACATTAAAAGATTTTTTTTCAGTTTTGTCTTCCTTCAAATCCTTGGGTTTTAATCTGCTGAATTTTTCAATATCAATTCCATTTGGAATCACAAAAGTCTTATCTGGATCAGCACCCTGTGATATCTCTATCTGGCGGTTGCCTTCATATAGTGTAAATATTCTATTTGCATTCTGGTATGTCATCCTTCCTATTGATTCAAAAAGATTTATCCAGATCTTTTGGAAAGCTCCCAGGTCTTTCTGAATCCTTGCCTGTTCACTACCATGAGTATAGATCCATTCAGTATGTACTATTTCGATTTTTCTTTCTTTTGTGTAAAGGCCGTGTTCGGTGAGAAGGAATGGTCTCTGGTGTATATGCTTTGCTATAACGCCAAGCAGTCCGGCATACCCTGTAGATATAGAGTGGTAAACCTTTGCTTTTGGGACTTCAGTGCTAAGAATCTTAAAAAGGGGCAAATGAGTTATACGGTAAGTCCAGAAGTAATCGATGAATGATTCATTATTTTCTTCAGGTTTGTAAAAGTCCAGGAGAAGATTCCAGGCTTCCTTACCATAGATCATATCATGGGGTGTAAGACCGGCTTCATCAGAGTGCCGGAATATAGGCAATATATTGCTGAAAAAGGAGTAGTTTTTTTCTAACATTTTCAGATGAAAAGTATTTAATAGATCGATTTGCTGTAATCGCTTCTTTTTGTTAGCCTTTTTTCTTTGTTTCAGATCAAAATCGTGAATAGAAATGGTTTTCATATCTTTAAAATTATCGGGGAGATCATATTTTATCTTCCTGCTTTCATCTAAGTCAGGGAGAATACAAATACCGGTGAAACGGATTTCTGGAAGAGCTATTATCAGGTTATGTAGCCATGTTGATACACCGCCGGCTACAAAAGGATATGTGCCTTCCAGCAGGAGACAGACATCGTAATCAGGCTCGAAGGTCATAAGCTATGCCTCCTGGGAGTTTGCCCAGAATTGATATAATATTGTTTTATGTGGATCGTCGCTATCATGCTTTTTTATTAAACCCATTTGTTTTATGGTTTCTCTGAGGGCCTTCAGATTTCGTTCCTCATAATATATCTGGCAAAAACCCAGCATGGCTTCAGGAGTTTCCCCTATGGTTTCTATAGATTTATTGAAAAATTTTTCAGCATCTTTATATTCTTTCCTGTCCAAACATAGTTGAGCTAAAGTAAGAAGAATTTCATGATTTTCTGGAGCATTTGAGAGCATTTCTATAAATGCTTGTTTTGATAGCCCCAGATAATAGATTTTTGCATTTGCTTCCGGCAAACCGCTTTCCGCATAATTTTTATAGGCATCACCTAACTGCCTTAAGTATTCAGACTTTTCTCCTGATCCTGATTCAACAAGAGACTTGGCTTCTTTTATGCGTCGAGAGTAGTTTTCATCAAGCTTTGCTAAAGCAAATTGAGCATAAAGCTGTACATCATGGCTGGGGTCATTTAGGCATTTTTTCAGAAGAAAAATAGCCCTTGGAGAACCAATATGGCGCAAGTAATTGACAGCCCCCCTTTTAAAATTTTCATCATCACCCCTAAGGATATCTAAAATTGGTTCAATACTAAGTTCGTCATTTAAGAATGTGTCCAAGTCCATTGCGGCACCAGACAATATTTTTTCTTCGACATAAGGACTTGTTGATTCTTGGTAGTCTTCTATTATTCCCCTTTTTTTAAATACTTTTGTTACAGATAAGAGAATAAAGGAGAATCCAACAATTCCTATCAACGGGAAAAAAAAAGTTAACAATCCGCCAAGAAAAGCAAAGTACCGGATGTTCTGACGGCCTTTTATATAGTGCAGGGTAAGAAAGTAAAAAAAGAATAGAGATGCGGCTATATGAATTAAAAAAGCAAAAACAAATGCTTGGCCGGGGAACTGGCCTGATTGAATTAAGAAGATGATAAAAGATGCGCCACCCTCAAAAATTAAAGCCAGAATCCAGAGTATAACACCTGCAATATATATCTTGGATTGGAGATAGTTTTTGCTATGTTTCATGAATATCTTTATATGCTTTTTCTATCAATTCATCTGGACTCTTCATTTCTTTATCAATTTCCGCAATTCCTGTTCTGATTTTAAGTAGTTTTTCTTTATCCTCATATGGCTTGAACTTAAATGCTTTTAGCTCGCGAATAATTTTATCTTCCACAACTCTGGCACCAGGCATGGGGGTACTCGGCAATATAAGGAAATATTTGGATGGATCGCTACTATCCTGGCATATGAGATCAATATTTCTTAGATTATCCTTTAGAATACGGCTTAAGATCGGAATTATGTCTTGTTTTGCTTTTTCGATGAAACTGTCTAAATCAACGATCTCAATGGCCAACATACTTAAATAAAGTTCATAGCGTCTGGCTCTCTGGAATTCTTCTCTAAATCTTTCCTGAAAATATCTATATGTATAAAATCCGGTTACTTCATCTGATATGTTTTTATCCTTTGTATCCTTGTATGTTCTGGCATTTACTATTCCAGCACTGCACCAGTCAGCCATAAGTGAAGTCATCCTTATTGTCTGAGGATTGAATTTTACAAAAGGAATTTCTTCTACATTCAATACGCCCATTATTTCATTTTCACTGTTTACAAGAGGCGCTGAAATTATAATATCTGAAACTTTTTGGTCACTGAATTCCTTTGAAGACATGAGTGTATTGATTGAAACGGTTTCACCTGAAAGGATTGCACGCCCCATTATTCCTTTGTCTGAAGGAGCTTCCTGTTGGCGAGTACCTTTTATATCGCCCAAACTTGTAACAAGTTGAAGTTTGTTGTCCGAAAGTTTATAAATAGAACAGGCCCCAACCGCGATAAAATCTTTTAGAAGATTAAGTACAGCAGGATATATTTCTTCTTCCTTAAGAGATTTTAGAGCCTGAGCAGCCTCGTAAAGGGTTGATAAAGTATGTTCCTGTGAAATTATACGGGTATCAATTTCCTGTTTTGCATTTTCCAGAGTTGCATAGCGCTCGGAAAGGTTTTCAAAAGCAGCACTAATATCATTAAACTCAGTTTTTAGATCTTGAAATCTTTTTTTCTGTACTTCCCTTATTTCTCCTATAATAATGCCGGCTGTTATAAATAAAATTGGCTGGCTGAAATATCTGATTTCCATGAATTCCGACATGCTGATATCAGGGAGGTTAAGTTTCATCATTGCGATCATAGTTAAGCCTGATAGAAAACCTGCCCATAAACCACCCTTAAATCCATATCTAGCAGCTATCGGCACAATAACGATCCAGTAAGGATGTGGGTTAACTCCTGAAAAGCCAAGATTGTGCCTGAACCATAAGAAGTTAATTGCTGCCAGTAAAGATAGACCCAATATAGCTTCAGTAAATTCTGATTTTTTTAAGGTCAAAAGATTTTTTTTAGCTAACGATGAGTATTTATTCATAGTTTTTAAAATATTATTTTAGTGTTGAAATGTATATTTTCGACTTCTCCTTCCTCGACGGTTCCCGACTCGCTTGAATATTCATAACTTGCTTGGCATTCTATACGATTACCCAATCTAAATAAAATACCCGGATTAGCATACCATGCGTCGACAGATCTGACAACATCGCTCCAGACCCCTCCTGAGAGAGTATATGCCCAGTATGTGCATGGCCAGTGCTCAAAATTAAATGAAAGAGAATGGACTTTTTCAGAGTCTAACATTATAATTGGAGTAAAATTACTATTTTCATATGAAAACTTGGAACGATAAAAAGAATAACTTAAAGAAAAATCCGGGTTTTCTGTGAATTTTTTTGTCAGGATTCCTAAAAAGGTTGTTTCACTCCCATAGTCATTGTCGTTATCTGTAAAATATTTCCATTTTTCTAATCCGAGATAAAGTCCACATAGTTTGTAAAAACTCCAGTCAAAAGATAGCGTCCCATGATTAAAGCTTCCGTCGTGATCTGCTGCTTCAACAGAGTCATACCAAGGGCGCCTGTATATATAGTCCGCCCTCAAGTAGGCATTTTGCCATGTCCTGTAATCAAGACCTAAAAATAATGAATTGTCGTCGCCAAGACCAGAGTATATTCCGCTTCCCAGTCTAACTTTCCAGGTTGGATTGAAGCTATGCTGAACGCGGAGAGTTACATCATCTATTGATTTGTCTATCGAGGACACCCCTGATCGTTCAGGTCTGTCTATATCAATTTGGTCATAATTTAGATAAATATAAGTTTTTGTTGTTAGATGTCTTGAATAATGCATGTATGAAGTATTTGTCTGAGAACCATCGGCTGACAGTTGATAGGAATGATAACCGATTTTAAGATTTGGACGATGTTCTTTAAGAATATCATGGGTATTTCCTTGGAGATCTCTATTTTCAGGATCCAGTTCCAGTGCTTTGCAAAAATAGTTTAATGCTTCTGCCCATTGTTCCGTATACTGTTTGGCAAAGGCATAGTTCGACCATATATCGGCGTCGTTTCTATAAATCCTTAAAATATTCTCATAAACAGGGAATGTCCATGGCGCTTGATTGAGCTCATGATATATCCTTGCCTTAATTTTCAGGGCCCTCATGCTGTAAGGATTTTTCTGAAGAAGTTTGTTTGTTTCAGACAGGGATAGTTCATAGTTTAACTGGCTAACCAATGTCTCAATATAATCCAGCCAAATATCTTCATCATCTGGATAACGTTGTCTCAAGCTATGATATATTCGCAAAGATTTATCATATAAACCTTTTCTGCTGAGTATCCTAGCCTGTATCAGGTCAAGCTTTTTGTTGTCTATCTCATATGGTTCAGCCTTTTGTGCTGGCGAAGGAGGTTCAATGGCCTGGAGTGTTTTTTCTTTTGTTTCAGGCAATGATGCTTCTTTAAGTATCGTACGGTCATATGCGGCAGGAGGGGGTAGTTCCTTAACAGGCACTGACTTCTTATCAAGAGGTAATACTGCTGGAACTTTTATCTCATGCAAGTTGATTTGCAGTCTGTATGGATTTTCCAGTAACAGGGAGTCATATTTAATTAAATTTTCAGGTAGACCAATGGTGACATGAATATTGTTATTATCTTTTTCCAGTTTAACCCAGGAGTCGAAAGTTTTGTATTTTCGGAAGGCATTGAGATTAGTGATTGTATTTTTTAACGTAAATCTGAGTTCATTGTTTTTTACAGATGGGGT
>VMSQ01000147.1 GCA_013792055.1 Desulfobacteraceae bacterium | reverse complement strand
ATAAAGTGCGATAAGCCCAGTTGCTTGTCAGTCTCATACATTGAGCCAGCCTGAATATTCAAATGTATGCTTACTCTGTTTTGGGGGTTGGTATTTTTCATTAATACATATCTGAAGCCGTTTGGCAGTTTGCCGAAAAATAAGGCCGGGTCAGGTATAAGATCGCTATTTTCATGAGGCCAATCAAGATTTGAGTTGATGTTAAAATCAGCAGTACTTGCGGCTGGATATTTATTGGACGATTTTAATTCAAAGTTATTACTGCTGATCTTGCTGTGATTACAGGCTATAAGAGATAATAATATTAATATGATAAGAGCAGAAAGTGAAAATTTCGTACTATATGACTTTAAGAGTTTTTTAAACAATGTATTACCTTTCTTCGACATTCAATATTCTAAATACATTCCAGATACTATCTCGCAGTTTAAGTTAGTGCTTATAGACCTCCGCCTCCCGCCACCTGAACCCTGAATTTAGCCTATGAGGGAATACGCACGATCTTTGATGCATGGACAAGTTGAACTTTTTTTTGCAGTTCAGGAAGTAATTCGCGAAGAATGTTATATGTAATTATATGTGGATGCACTATGCCGATTGCTTCACCATGCTTGTCGGCAATGCGGATAAGCAGATTTATTTGTTTTCTGATAAAATCAGGGTCCTGAATATGATCAATAAACACATCTCGTTGAGCGAAAGGAAGCTGCAATAAGCGGGCGGATGGTTTGCAGAGACTTTCCGATGTTGTGAGGCTGTCAATGAAAAACAGGTTTCTTTTTTTCAGGATAGAAAATATTTGATATATTTGAGTTGAGCTGGTGGTCATTTTTGACCCCATGTGGTTGTTGACTCCTTTGATAAAGGGAACGGCATCTAGATTTTTATTGAGCTGTATTATAAGCTCATCAGGAGACATCGAAGTAAGAAGCGTTCCAGGGCCTGGATCAACCGAGGGGTATTCAAGTGGTTCCAGGGGAAGATGAAGCATGGTTTCAAAACCTTTTTCATGGGCTTTCCCGGCAATTTTATCTTGGAATAGACTATGAGGTAGTAAAGAGAAAGTGAGAACCGCATCAAGATTTAAAAATTTTTCTGCTATTCTTCTGTCATATCCTATATCATCAATAATAATTGCCACCTTCGGCAATTCTCTCGTTAATGTCGGCTCTGATTTAGCTGTTGGTTTTTTATAATGTATTTCCTTTTCCGGATAGATTTCGTAAACAGGTATTTTATGAACCGTTTTTTTGCCTGCCAAAGATTTTGCTGAAGGTTCTAAGGATCGTATCGGCGACCTGCGCAATAGTAATTGATGTACAAGAACTCCGACTAATGCAACCAGAACTATCAGGAATAACAAGCCGCTAACAACTTTTTTAAGTTGTGTCTTTTGGGTTCTGCTCTTTCCGGCTGTCTTTTTTTTCTTCCCTGATTTTTTAGTCATATATAATTTTAGGAACGGTTCACGGTTCACGGTTCCAGGGTTCAAGGATAGAGACCAATGAAGAAATCAAGGCAACCAACAGCAAACCGTGAACCCCTGGACCCTGAACGTTTTTTACATGCTTTTGAAAATTTCATAACTTGTAAGGATCTCAAGTGCACGCATAACCTGATTATCTGATTGAAGTTCTTTGATCTTAATGGGCATGTGTCTTGTTTCAAGAAGATGCATTATGGGTTCCTTTTTTTCATCCTTTTGTTCCTCGGATTCTGTTTCCATGATATCTATTAGTTCCGGCTCTGCTTCCAGATGATTTTTCAAATCTTTTTCTTTCATCATGCCCTCGTCAGCATCTTCATTATTAATAATTTTATATTTGACTTCAATATCAGGCACAATACCCTGTGCCTGTATGGAACGTCCGTTGGGTGTATAATATCTGGCTATTGTGTATTTAAGACCGTAACCATCTCTTAATGTTTCTACTGTCTGTACAGAGCCTTTTCCAAATGATGTAGTACCCAGGATCAAAGCTTTTTTATGGTCCTGAAGCGCTCCGGCTACTATTTCCGATGCACTGGCACTTCCTCCGTTAATAAGTATTACAATTGGATAATTATGTTT
Organism: Desulfobacteraceae bacterium; assembly: GCA_013792055.1. GTDB lineage: Bacteria > Desulfobacterota > Desulfobacteria > Desulfobacterales > ETH-SRB1 > B13-G4. The sequence continues at coordinate 8,008 of VMSQ01000147.1, read as the reverse complement.
TATTTTGTTTTTATGTGCATTGAAAATTTTTGTATGCGTTTTTAGTCTACCTTTGATTGAAACGATTTCACCCTTTTCAATGAACAGATCTGATACATCAATAGCCTGATTAAGAAGTCCGCCAGGATTGTTTCGAAGATCAATAACAAGTCCTTTTAAAGGAACATCGCCTGATTCAAGTTCTTTTAAAGCCAGCTCAAGGTCGCTTGTTGTGTTGTCTTGAAAATTGGTGATCCTGATGTATCCATAGCCTGATTTTAAGACCATTGACCTTACGCTTTCAATTGGAATAATATCCCTGATAAGTTTGAAATCAACAGGTTCCGATAGCCCTTTCCTTACTATAGTTATAACGACTTCACTTCCTTTTGGCCCTCTCATTATTTTTACAGCTTCCCAGAGCATCATATCCTTGGTTGACTTTCCGTCAATTTTAATAATTATATCTCCGGCTTCAATACCGGCTTTATATGCAGGCGTGCCTTCAATAGGTGAAATTACAGTAAGAACTTTCTTTTCCATACTTATTACTATACCTATCCCTCCAAATTCACCATGAGTGTCAATCCGCAGCTCTTCAAAGGCTTCCGGCGGAAGTAATGAGGAATGGGGATCAAGGCCGAAAACCATACCATTAATAGCTTTTTCGATTAATTCTTTTGTGTCAACCGGGTCAACATAGTTTTTTTCAATCAGCTCAATTACGTCTGAAAATAATTTAAGACCCTTGTAAGTTTCCTCGTTGCCGGCTGAAAGATCATGGTTAAAGCCGGCTTCGAATGCCCAGAATATAACTGCAACGAATGGCACCAGCCACAGTTTAATGTATCGTCTTTTCTTTATAGTCATGTAGTTACTCCTTTTGATATTAGTCGAGTTGTCGAGTGGCCTCCGGCTCGTAGAGCCTACGCCTCGGAGAGGAAATTGGCCAAGTGGTTGACTACTCAACTATTTAAATGCCTTTGAGCCTGGCTGAACGGTTACCCCTTTTTAAGCCATTCAAGCGGGTTCATAGATTTTCCATGATGACGCAATTCAAAATAAAGCCCGGAACCGACCATTGAACCTGTATCTCCCGCCGTGGCGATAACTTCATCTTTTTCTACTTTATCTCCTTTTGTCTTAAAGAGTTCCTCAATATGTGCATAAACAGAGTAATAATTTTCTCCATGAGCTATGATAATCATGTTGCCGTAACCTTTAAACCAGCTTGAATAAATTATCAGCCCATCACATACGGCATATATAGGCTCTCCTCTGTCAGCTTTAATATCAATGCCGTTCCTGAAATTTTCTACATTGAATTTTGTATTTTTGTAAGGACCGAAAAATGAGATAACTTTACCTTTGACTGGCATATTAAGCAACCCTTTAAATGAGGTAAAGTTTTTTGTGTTTATTTTTTCAACTTGTTTAAACTGATTAAATTCAATGCTTAAAGCTTTCATAGTTTGATCAAGCTCATTTGCACTGTTTTTTAAGGATTCAATGGCAGCTATTCCAAGAGATTTTTTACTTTGAATATCAGCAAGGAGCTTAGAGCGCTTTTCTTTTTCAAGAGATAGAATATTGATTTGCTTAATTAATTCCTGTTCAAGATTGATCTTTTCCTTTTTTTGGTTATTCATAATGTCCAGCAGATTTTTAAGTTTCGCCTTATCTTCAATTAGTTTTTTCTGCTTGTCTTCGTCATGGGCAAGAATTCTCTCCAAAGCATTTTCACGCTGAAAAATTTCGAACATTGACTCTGCCGAGGCCAGAACGTGTATCTTGCCAAGCCAGTATAGTTTATAAAGAGCAACCAATCGTTTTGATATATGTTCTTCATTAGTTTTAATTTTTTCTACTAAGTCAATATATAACTTAGTAGTTTGCTTTGTATTTTTTTCAATATCAGCTATTTCTTTTCTTATTGCTGAAACACTTTTTCTTGCTTTGCTCAAAGCAAAATCCGCATCATTCAATTCGGTTAAAGTGTTTTTTTCCTTTATAGTAAATGTCTTAAGTTCAGCCTTCTGTTTTTCAATTTTGCGGTCGATATTTGCCGCTTTTTTTTTGAAATCCTCGATGGTTAACTGTTTTGCTTCTTCATTGGAATTTGAACAGGAAATTTCAGGAGGATAAAAAACTGTTATGATAACGGCGGCAGTGAGTATTAAGCTTTTAAGAATTGTTTTAGAGAAATATAACATCCTAACCAACCTACAAACATGCTACCCAATATTATTCCGAAGTAAAATTCAGGGGATAGAAAGCATATATTAAAAAGTCCATGTTTGAAACTATCAACATTTGAGGCTATTAACTTGAAAGTGATAAAAAGAACCGCAATCCCTATAATTCCTCCAAGTGTTCCCTGTATAATACTTTCGATGTAAAAAGGACCCCTGATGAATTTTTCCGAGGCTCCGACAAGCCTCATTATTTCAATTTCTTCGCGTCTTGTGTAGATTACAAGCCGAATAGTACTGGCCACAATAAATACAGCAGCCATAAAGAATATACCGCCCATTGCATATCCTGCCAATCTGAAGAGATCAAAAATATTCGTAAATCGTTCTAACCATTTCTGACCATATTCTACGTCTTCAATTGAAGGCAGCGATTCAATTTTTGTCGCTATTTCCTCAATCTTTTCGCCATGTTGTGATGACTCTATAATACTGATTTCAAATGCATCAGGAAGGGGGTTTTCGTTTAAATTCATCAAAATTGAAGATTGCCGTTTCATCTGTTCTTTAAGTCTTTTAAAGGCTTCTTCTTTTGATATAAAGTTTACATCCTGGATTCCGTATATCCCTTGAATTTTACGTTTTATATCCGGTAAGTTTTTTTGACTTATTTCTGGTTTAAGGTATGCCATTATTTTTACACCCTTTCCCCAGTAATTCATTACGTTGTTTGCATTTGTAAAAAAGAGAGCAAAGGCGCTGACGATCAGAATAGACAGGGCTATTGTAATTATAGTAACAGCGCTAAGAAACCCGTTATCCTTAATATCCTGTACAGCTCTATGATAATAAGTGGCCATAGAATTTATATAATCGTTCACGGTTCACGGTTCAAAGGTTCACGGTTTTTTAAATGAATTTTTTCCTACTTTCTGTTTCCATCAACCCTGAACGGTGAACCCTTGAACCCTGAACCCCTGTTTTTATATCGGTGTCGGTCCAAGCAAACGACCCTGTTTAAGGTATAATATTCGTCCCCCTGCTTTGCGGATAAGTTCTTTATCATGGGTTGCAACAATGACAGTGCCTCCCTGTGTGTGAAAACCTTTAAGAAGGTTGAGTATGATGTCGGCTGAATCCGAATCCAGGCTTCCTGTAGGCTCATCAGCCAATATTATCTTGGGGACCCCAACGACAGCTCTTGCAACCGCCACTCTTTGCTGTTCTCCGCCGGACAAGCTTGGTGGAAGGGCATTAATTCTTTGCTCTATTCCAACAGTTCGTAAAACACTTCTTACCTTTTTTTCAATAAATTTCCTTTTTTTACCCGATGCCTCAAGAACAAGAGCAACATTATCGAATACAGTCTTTGTGGATATCAGCTTATAATCCTGAAAAATAATACCGAATTTTCTTCTCAGGAGGGGGATTCTTTTTCTGGAGATCCTCGACAGATTCATCCCGTCCACCAGAACCTGTCCTTCCGATACCGGTTCTCCAAGGTAAATAAGCTTTAACAGGGTTGATTTGCCGGCTCCGCTTGGGCCACTGATAAAAAGAAAGTCGTTTTTGGAGATATTAAGGCTAATGTCAACAAGAGCTTTTTTTGAGCCATAATACTTGTGAACATGGAACATCTGGATTATTGAACTTTTATCTTTACCCTCAATCATTCCATAACTTCCTGTCCCATGGCCTTATATATAGAGGCCTTTGCAATTTTAAAGTCGTACAGCGCCTTATAGTAATTAGTCGTAGTTTTTGAAAGAAGCGTCTGAGCATCTAGAACATCTGTAGAAGTAGCTATTTGTTCTTTATAGCGTTCTTTGTTTATCCTGAAGTTTTCTTCTGCCTGCTCGATTGCTTTTTTTACCGTAATTATATTTTTTTCAGATTCCATGGTATTAAGGTATGCTTGTTTTACTTCTATGCGAATATTGTCTAAGATTGCAATTTTTTGGTATTGCGCCTGAGAAAGGTGGCTCAGTTTTTCTTTAACTTCATAGTTGGACCTGCCCCACTCCCAGAAATCCCATGATGCGACAGCAGTTATGCCCCAGCCCTCGGGGTCGTATATATAATCGCCTCCGTCAACGTCCCATTCTGTCCCGCGTTGGAAATAGCTGCCCTCAAGGTTTATTGATGGATAATAATCTTTTTGTGCAAGTTTTACTTCTTTTTCAGCAATTTCGATTTCCAGGTCAGCAATTTTTAATTCAAGACGGTTTTTTTCTGCCATTTTAAGGCAGAAATCAATATCATGTCCAAAAGGAGTATAATTAAGAACATCTTCAAGTTTGACGGATTCATTTATTGGCCTGCGGATAAGGATGTTAAAATTTGATTCAGCTATTTCCAAATTATTTTGGGCACTAATAAGTTCCTGTTTTGAATTGGCCAGTTCGACCTTTGCCTGCAGCAAATCATTTAAAGGCGTCATGCCGACTTCGTAAAAGTTTTTTGCAACCTCTTTTTGCGCTGTTATTTGTGTTACTGTATCCTGAGAAATTTGCAGAAGCTTCTGTGCCTTTAAAATGGAGAAAAACATTTTTTTTGCTTCAAATATTATTTCCAGTCTTTTAAGCTTTTCATTAATCTTTGCAGCATCAAGACCAAGTTTTGCGATTTTGTACTGGTTTAGTAATGAGAATCCTGCAAAAATCGGCTGAGTGACTTTTGAAATAAGGGTATATTCTTTTTGTGGGCCCGTTGCTATAGTACCCATAGTTGGTTCTTCGTCTATATATTCATATTGATAGGTTGCATTGAAAGTTGGGAGAAAATTTGTTTTTTGTTTTTTTTCAGATGCAAGGGCCGCATTCGATTCTTCTTTACTTATCTTTAGAGCGATATTGGACTTTAATGCCATTTCTATAGCATGTTTAAGAGTAAAGGTTTCGGCGGGTTCTTCTACGGCATAGGAAAGGGAGAAAACCAGAAAATGTATAAAAATAAATATAGATAAGTACAGAATATATATTCTCATACGTGAACTGGACAACCATAGTCCTTGATGCGCAATAGATTGGTGCATGTGGAGTAAAAAATTGCTCAATTTGGGTTTAACTCCTTGTGTTTTTGGATTGACCACTTTAAATTTTGGTGATAATTAAATTTTTGAGTTCAAGGAGTGCCGATTCTCCGGTTTTCCTTGCTCTGAGCCTCCACTGATTCCCATTAATAAGCTTCTTCCATTTCAGTGGAGGCTTTTTTATCTGATTATTGCTTTAAAATCAACAATTTCTTTACAACCCTGACCCATGACCAAAGAATGGAGCAATATAAAATGAAGCAGGAACTGATTAAGATGATTTGCCAAAAGTCTTTTAAATACAGTGATGAACCAATTTTCAAGCTTGTTTCGGGCAAGATGAGCCGCTTATATGTTAATTGCAAACCTGTCATATTAAATCCCAGAGGTATGTTTCTTGTTGGACACCTCGTATATGAAGCTATAAAGGATTCAGATGTTGACGGAATCGGCGGTCTTACATTCGGCGCCGATCCTATTTCTATTGCAACAGCTTTTACTTCTGGATTAAAAGGGAACCCAATAAATGCTTTTTCAATAAGAAAAACGCAGAAGGACCACGGCATTGTCAGATGGATAGAGGGCGACATAAAGCCAGGAGGCCGTGCTGTGATTATAGACGATGTTGCGACAACCGGAGGTTCTACTATTAAAGCTATCGAGAGAGCGCGTTCAGAAGGGCTGGAGGTAGTAAAGGCGGTAATTCTGGTTGATCGTCAGGAGGGTGGCCTGGAAAATATCCGCAAGCAAGTTGATGATGTATCTGCAATTGTTACAAGAGATGAACTTATTAAAGAGTGGAATAATGGAATTTAGATCTGAGTATATATAGATTTTCAGAATAAATTCGCGGTTGATGAAGACAGTGAAGTCTCTATTTTGATAGATGATTATCTCAGGATTTTGAATAAAACCGGATGGCGGCACACCCATATCATTATCGAAATCCCTTCTCTATTATGCCAAACGCTTGAACCCAAAAAGGGCTACGCAAATCGTTGCTACAATCAAACGGCCTTACGATAAAAATCGAATCAAAGTTACTGATCCTGTCTCATACTTTCAAAATTTTTTTAAAACATGAATTGATGATTTTAAACAGGTGAAAAAGGCATCGGCATTATAAGATGCAATCGAAAACTGCGTGACTTGGAACGAAGACAACTGGAGATCCTATCAAGTGCCGACAGCCGGCAAACACCAAAAAACGTTCTTTGAACTTCTTTCATTACCGCTGTATGGTGTCGGAGAATTAGAGCGGTTGCTGGAACCAGAATGAAATTACTATCTTGCTCTCCGCAAGCCCCGCTTTAAGGCGGGGAGCTTCACATGTTTTTTCAATAGCATCTGCGAAACAGATATCAACTAATGTGCGGATCAAGATGTGACCGAAGCTCCTGGCCATTAAAGACCTTGCCAGGTCTAAACTAAGTTCATAAGGTAACAACATTCCCATTGTCGGGAACGAAGGAATGTGGGAGGCATCAGACTAATGCAGTTAAGTAGCTACGTCCCCCACCTCTAAGCCAGGAAGTGATCATGGAGATTCATGCGGCTGTTTCCGGGTGGAGAGCGGTTTTCGCAGCATATAATGTGCCGGAAAAGGATGCCGAAAATATCGGTAGAGATATCAGCCGCCGGTTAAAAAAATAAACCCTTTGCCATTTGTTTGAAATCAATGACAATAGAACTTGATTCAAAAGAAATTCAATGATATAAAAAAGTTATTACCCTTCAACAAAATAGGAAAGACACTATAATATGGAGAAATAAAAAAATGCCGACATTGACCATGGAACTACCCGATAAAGTATTTGCAGCTCTAAGGGTTGGCCCTGATGATTTTACCAGAGAGATGAGACTTGCTGCTGCTGCCGCCTGGTACGAACAGGGGAAGGTAAGCCAGGAAGTTGCAGCAAGAATAGCAGGGCTGAACCGGACCGATTTCCTCTTGGCTCTTGCAAGAATGGGCAAGGATTCATTTCAAATAGATTTTGAAGACCTGGACAGGGAACTTTCCCTTGGATAATCCAGCCGTCATTAATGCTTCTCCGCTCATCTTTTTCAGCCGTGGGCAAAAGATGGACCTCTTACATCATTTTGCCGATCCCATATTTGTCCCTGAACCAGTGGCTCATGAGATCAGGATGCGAGGCCCAGAGGATATTACGGCTAAATCGCTTGAAAATACATCCTGGCTTGAAATCGTTGCCTCTCCACCAACGCCGGAGATTATTTCGGATTGGGCGCTGGGGCCAGGTGAATCGTCCGTACTTTCATATGCCTACGCGAATCCTGGGATGGAAACTATTATTGATGATCTTAACGGCCGGAAATGCGCATCACTTCTAAAAATTCCTGTACGAGGTACGTTGGGCATCATATTGGTTGCCAAAAAAAGGGGTTTAATACCAAAAGCAAGGCCTGTTATCGAAGAACTTATAAGATCAGGGCTATATTTGTCGCGACAAATACTTGATGAGGCCTTAAGGAGAGTAGGCTAATAATCACCAAAAATGAAGCCAGTAATGAATGTTAAATCCCAAATTTACACCTGGAAATAATTTAAAATCACTCATAGTTTTGCACTCCAGCTTCCTTCAGACAGAACCTCATAATTCCTCCCTTGCCTTCGGCTAATACTTTTGTTAATGTATTCAGTACATTCTTGCTCCCATTTAGAGTTGTTGGATCGGTCTCAACTGTAAGTAAAAATCATACACTTTCCTTAAAAAGGGGATCTGCATCTTCCGCTAATATAATTCCTTCCATGAATTGGTAAGAGTCAATGCCCTCAATAAATCGT
>VMSQ01000078.1 GCA_013792055.1 Desulfobacteraceae bacterium | reverse complement strand
TCCGTTATTTTTCTCCATGAGTTCCTTTGCCAGGCTATCTATCTCAGTGATTATATCTTTTATTTTTCTCTTTCTACGTTCAATCCACATTTTTTCTTTGTCTCTTGATATGTCTTGTTCCAATTTTTTTTGCTGATTTTTCAACCTGTTAACAAGGCTGATTTTTTTATTTTTTGTCTCTAAATCTTTTGATGTTGGCCGGGATTCATCTATTTCTGCTGTTTTCTCATATTTAATTTTCTTTTCCGGTATAATATCGTTTGGGAAATCAGAATGTTCTGATAACTCATCAATTGATTCTATACTGTCATTGGGAAAACCAACTGTTCCACCATAATAATGGAACAATATTTTGTTACCTTCCCGCCAATAACTATAAACTATGATTTCACTGCCGGACTTTAGCTTTATGATATAAGAGGCAATACATGTTGAAGGAATTAGCAATAAAATTATTAATAGTAGCAGTTTTTTCATAACACCCCCAAAAATTATATGGGCGTTCTTATTCTTGATTGACACATAAGGCTTGTTACTTTATTTTGAAATTAAGCGCAAACCTTAAAAATCAAAACTATAAATAACTATTTGCCGAAAATATTGACAAATTTAGCGTTTCGTTCCGAAATGTCGACGCTACCCTTATTCGACAGATAAGGATTACAATAAGCGATAGGACTACCGAGCCTATCCGAAATGGCGGTTACAGGGATTACACTCTGACTTCTGTGATAACGCCTATGAATGTTGCTTTGTAACATAATATCGCCTGAGCATTAAAGGAAGAAGGCCAACGTGCAGGTCATAAGAATGACATACAATAATGAAAAAGGATTTGTTCTTCCTGTCGGCCTTATGTTTTTGGCTATTTTGGCGTTGTTGGGAACCACGGCTGTTATAATTACAACAACTGATCTTAAAATAGGAACCAATTACAAGCTCAGCGAGCAGGCATTTTATGATGCCGAGGCCGGCGGTCAATACGCAATTGCCATGATTGAAGACGGCCTCGCTAACGATACGCTGTCTCTCAGCGGTAGTAGCGTAACCGTGAACTACACCGCACCGGCCGGCTTTTCATTTGATACTATTACAACCCTTACACAGGTGGGAACCACCAGCAACTACAGCTTTCAGGCTACCGGCCACTCAGGCAATGCCAGCAGCACCATAGAACTGGTCTTTGCCAGAGACTCTCTTTTCCAATACGGTGCGTTTGGGGACAAAAAGCTCGACATGAAAAGTAATGGCGCTGTTTACAGCTACGATTCTTCAGTAACTCCGAGTCCGGTTCCCGCCGATTCTACCAGTGAAGGGGACGTCGGTTCCAACGGGGAAGTTAGAGTGCATAACGGAACTTATATAGATGGAGATGTGGGACTGGGCGAAGATGACACAGGTACTGAGGCAGTCTATACGGCAACAGGTACTCCTACAGTTACCGGTCAGGTGGCAGATGTGCCCCGGGTGGATCCCGACCCGCTGGGGGCCATAGGTGGAGATTTGGCTGCCGATTTTGTGACATACAGCGTTACCAACGATAATACCAGTGCCGGAATCACTGGAAATACTATCTCCCTGGGGAATGGAGATAGCATGACATTGACAGCAGGCAATTATTACCTGGCCTCCATTGAATTGAAAAATGGATCAACACTGAACATCGATGCAAGCAGTGGAGAAGTTAATATTTATTTAACTGGGGGCTTAGACGCCAAGAATGGATCCAGCATTAACCTTACAGGGAACCCCCCGGATTTCACCATTTTCTCCAATTCAACGGACCTGATCGACTTCAAGCACGGCAGCACCTTCAAGGGAACAGTGTACGCTCCTTATGCTAACGTCGTCCTTAAACACAGTGCAGATGTCTACGGCATGATCTGGGCCAGTGAAGTAGATATAAAGAACTCGGGCGAGGTTTACTTTGACACGGCCTTGAAAGATAAATGGCTTTCCGATACGGTCGACATCGTATCATGGAGAGAGGTCCTAAACTAAGGGGCAGGGAGTGGCGCATCCCACCAGGCAGGCGTTTGCCCTCCATGATCAGCCCTTACCTTCTCGCAAAGTTTTGAAAGCTCTGTCTGTAAGGAGAGAAGCCTTTTTCTTTCCACTTGCATTTGCTTACGATCGTTTTTTGATTTTGCCTCCCTGAAGGCAGCGGAAACAGACTCGATTTCCGTTGCGATACGCATTTTTTCTTTAAGAAAGGCTTCTTTTTCAGGATAAGGTTGCAATGGGATCTCTTTTTCCTGCTCTGGTTCTGGTTTGTATTCAGCTTCTGCCTTGGCATCTTCTTTTATTGCAGGTCGTGGTTCTTCCACTATATATGGCAGATCAGACTCCCCGATTTTCCGTACCAGGTCTTTTTCAATCCCCACAACTCCGCCGGAATAGTAAAATTTTATCTGACTACCCTCTTCCCAATATTGATTAGTTATAAATTTCGAGCCGTTTTTTAACTCAATAAGATAAGAGGAAAAGCAGACAGATGGACATATGAGAAAGATGATAGTTATTATTACTGCGATATAATTTTTCATAAGATGAACTACCCCGCAGCAAGCTTCTGGGAATTAAACCCAACAATTCACGAAAATCTGTGTAATCTGTGCAATCTGCGGATTAAATTTAATATACAGAATTTCCTTCCTTCTTGATTGACACATAAATTCTATTACTTTATTCTGAAACCAGATGCAAGATTTTATAATCATAACTGAGGAATATACATGGGACCTATATATGTTGTGGCAATAATCAGTTTCGTTTCAGGGATTTTGGGGTATATAATAATGTATTTCTGGGTACGTCCGATTTTAGGCTACCGGAAGATAAAAAATAAAGTGGCTTTAACTATTAAATATTATTATAAATCCAAAGACAATGAAGCTACTGGCAAAAAAATAAAATTACAGACAAAAGAATGGGTTAAAGCGAACCGACAGAATTCGGTTGAGCTTTCTGCAAGCTATAACGAAAATTTGCCAACTTGGTATAAGATGCTTTTAGACAGCAGGGGTGAATCTCCGATTGATGCATCTAACCACCTGATGATATTATCTAATACCCGCAATTATGATCATGCAGAAAAGCATATTAAAGAAATAAAAAATTGTTTGAAAATCAAATAAATTGCTTTAGTTAGACCTCGTTAAGTAGTTAAATCTTTCCCTGCTCAACCATTTTCCCACTCAACTATTTGACGATATCGTTATTGAGTTTCTTCATCCACCGTAATGCCGTAAACATTATCAGGCGGGGGTATGCCCCTTTTATCCAATGATACTATGCATTTGCTGTAATGGGGTTGGCCTTTGCGATTGACAGCGACAAGCGCCTGGACTATTTCCCAGCTTATTTTACCTTTTTCCGCCATCACTGAAATTTCTTCCAGAGCTGTCCGGTTATCATATGAAATCCGCCTGTAAGGTCTTGGCGAAATCAAGGCATCATAAACGTCACTTGCAACAACTATTTCAACCAAACGGTCATCCAGATGAATACCGTAGGGATAACCTGAACCGTCTCTTCTTTCATGATGGTCTCTGGCTGCCATAGCTGAAAAATTTTTGCTGTCACCGAGGTAGTAGCTTTGGAGAATATAGCCCGCTATGGTATGGTGCTCAAGGAACAGGCGCTCCGACCTTGTCAGCGGATCGGTCTTTTTTAGAATGTGTAAAGGCACGCAAATTTTTCCTAAGTCATGGGTCGGGCCTGCCAAAACTTCTTTCAGCATATCATTATGATTCCCCATAAGATCTTGGGCTAAAAGAGTTGAAAGGGCATAAACCATTAAAAAATGGCGGTATGTGTAAAAATCATTAATTTTGAAATAGTCCATTGTTTCTAATATGGGATATGGCACATTGACCTGCTCCATAAGATCCAGGAGGCCTGCTGTCCGTTTTTCGTCAGAAAAAATGGTGTCATATGGCGGCTGGGAGAAAAATAATAGTATATTATCTTTTATTGAACCATGTTTTAAAAGAGAGGAGGTTTTATCGGAATGACTTTTATGTGTAGAAATCAGTTCTTCTACAATGCTGCTTGATACTATAGCCCCGGCCTGGAAAAGCTGCCTGTTATCCAACGTAAAAACATCGTAATTTAATTTTAAAGTAGTCATAAAGACCCCTGCAAATTATTATTCATGTTTTTATTAAGACCTGATTTTCTTTCTATAATATCAATATTTTCTATAATGTCAATATAACGAGTTAGGTATTAACAGGATAAAATTGCGAGTTGTTTCATAAAAATAAAAAAGCCCGACCACTAATATGGCCGGGCTTAAATTCTTGGCTCCCCATGGTGGACGCACTTCGAAACCAATTTGCCGGGCCATCAAAAGAAATGATTGATACAATTCTTGTAGCAAATAATCAAGTGAAGGATGGATTTCTTCAGACTGTAGGGATAAGTTAATCTTTGAAACCTCAATCTGTGGCGAATAGCTCACAGCTCGAACTGTGAGCAAGTATGGTGTGTTAACCCCAAGGAAGGGTTGCGTGTCGCCATCCTGTCAAGGCAGGTAGGAAGCCTATCCTGGAAATGGCATTTTCTTTTAGTTATTTCAAGCTGCTTGAGGTATTGATTTCATATCAATATCGCAACTATCTGTGAATTATGCTGAATGTTTTCTCTATAGCAGATATCTTTAACCGTGAAAATCACCAGTTCATCTGGTGCATTTTTTTGTTGGTAAAAGTTTGACTCTTTTAGAATGCCAATAAGTCAAGCCCGATCCCACTACCACAATGACCCCACTATGGACCCAATCTGCTTTCAAACAATTCCACATATTTCTCCGATTCTATCCACAACTTTGATTACATCTTCAAAGTAATTTTGGATTCGATGGAATGTGATGCCCGGAGATTTTCCATGCGCAATGTTGTTTCGCAAATCCACCACACTATCAACTGCGTCTTTCTTTTCATCGACAAGAAAGACTTCTAATTGCGAACGCCATTGTGGGTCAAAACTCCCTAACAAACTAAGAATTTTTTCAGAGTTAGCGTTTGTAAAACGACGGGTGCTTTTTTCAATAAATCGTTCCAACTGTGGAGTACCTGACCGATTTGCGTATATAAGGGTACACTGAGAGATTGACTTTTCGAGATAACCAGAAACCAGAATGCATAGGTATTTTGCAAAATCAGCCTGCAATTCCGGTGATTCTATCTCGGAAATTCTTTTAAATGTCGCCTCAAGTCGATTCCGAGAACGGAGTATTTCTACACGGCCATTCATGTGATGTCGGCAAATGCCAAAGTTGCAGCCTCCATTCTGTCCTTCACTTTTCCTTCTTCCGATGTTCCTGTTTCAATTGCGACTAAATAAGCTTGATTTTGAAGTAATCTTTCAATCCTTTCGGTGAGTACCCCGGTATTCTTGATCACTCCCTTGTCTATAATTCTTTTGGCAATACCCGTCATCATTGAGTCAACGGTAGCTGCATTAACTGATCTCCTGGGCCGGAATGCTTTTGTTCCAGCCGAATCAATAATAGCCTGAACGGTTCTATCAAATATATCCTTTAGTTGATGTTCAGATTGACGTTTTAAATATCGATTTGTAGCCATGTATTTATTTAGAAAATCCTTCATAGGTCGTTTGTATTGATCTGAATAGAAGAGAAATGCCAGAAACCGAAGTATTAGCTCCATGTCTTTTAGCCTACGCGAAGGTTTTCCAACTAATAATCTCCAGTTAGTGTTATTGTTTAACTCATTTAATACTCGGACGAATTCGCCATGGTAAAGAGCGACTCTAATTTCCTGCGGCTGCAAGTTAACACCTCCGGTATTCAGTCTCTCGAATATCACATAGATGCTGCTTTGGTCCTCAGTCGGTTCATCTTGCCGAATGATCGTTGCGTGCATGATGCTATCGTCAAGTCGACGCCGATCTTCAATGTCAAGGTTATCATAGGTTTTTCCCTTAAATTGCTCCTGAACATTTCGTAAACTGTACTCCTTGCCCTCAAGAATCCCTCTGTAGAATGAAGCAAGTGTGTGCAATCGCTGATGTCCATCTAAAACAAGAAGTCGACCCGAAGGCTCTTTCACGAGAAATATTCCCGGAACTGGCAGACCTAACAACAAAGACTCAATAAATTTATCGGCTTTTGCCTGGTTCCAGACATATTCACGTTGAAACCCCACAACCGTAGTCTCTTCTTCTGAATTCCATCGGAAGGTTGGAACAACTATATCTTCTTTCTGAATTCTTTTTACAAGTGAGTCAACGGGGTAATCTGCGCCGTATGATGTTATGGAGTATACATAAGGAATACTCTCATCAGCTTCATCCAGCATGTCGACAATATCGTTTTCAGCATCATATGCGGCTTTCTTGTCATTCATTTCGCTTGTCCTTTTTTTTCAAAAATAATCTTAAACCCTAAAATATAACAAGTAATTATACGGATCTGGATATCATTACTTTTGTAATGTTATCCGTCAAAATACGCAACTTCTCGTCGCAGTACAAATACATTAAAAATATCAAACAAAATTCGGACTTTCAAAACTTTTGATATCTTGCCAGCAGAGCAAATCAAGAATTCAATAATTTTCATGCAGATAGAATTTGTATATCACAAATATTAAAGCGTTTCAATTTGTTACGGTGCTGACCCGCATGCCGTAGTGTTGTGGAGAGTGGGAGAGAAAATCACCCCCTTACCCGATTAAATAGTTTTTTTGTCAATTTCATGTATTAACTTTAAAATTCTTGGTGATTTCGTACATGTGTTGAATGTTACGACATATTCATGACCTGCTTTTAGATTTATTTTTGAAAATATGAAATCTACAAGTCCATAATATTTACTTCCTTTGGAAATTACTTCATATCGATATTTATTGATTTTTTGTGTTCTTAAATATTCATCAGTAATAATTCTGATTGAAATCCGTTGACCCTTCGTTACAACGCAACCTATATTTACAGCCTTATTTGTTTTTTTTCTTCTAACATTAACAACACTTAGTGGTGTAGCTTTTAGTGAACTTTTAGCAGATTGTTTTGCAAGTTGATCAACTCTCCGATTATGTTCATCCCTTGAATGACCTTTGACCCATTTTATATCTATTCTCTTGTTGGATTTTTTTATTACTCTTACTAGTTTTTTCCAAATTTCTGCATTTGCTACGGGGTTATTATCTCTTGTCAGCCACTTATTGACCGACCAACGAAATATAGCAGTATTGTAATTCTGTGAGACATACATCGAATCGGTAAAAATATTTATTTTTCTCACTTTGGAATAATATTTTGATTTTTTAGATTCTTCAATTGCTGTAACACAAGCAAGAAGTTCCATTTGATTGTTTGTTGCACCGGCAAAGCTTTTAAAAATTGGAATATCTTGTATTCTTTCTTTTCCTTGATCATCTACATAGATTATCCTAATACCATATCCTCCACGACGTGGTTTAGAATATGAGGATCCATCTGTGTAAATGTTTAATGCATTCTCTTCAATCACTTTTCGGACTTTCAAAACTTTTGATATCAGCATCCAAATATATTTTGGTATCAAAAGATTGTGATGTTTTCATGATATTATAAAAGTACAGTCCTTAATACCGCCCTTTATAGGTAAAAACAAGCCAGAATTAATGCACCGGCGCAAGCAGCTTTAATAGTTGAATACGTACTCCCGTCTGATTGGGTTTTCTTCCTTTTTTAGCGGGGGGCAAGCGACCGATGCGAAGCGAGGGAGCGAAGGCAAAGGGTGGGCGGGGGATTTGGTGGCTTTCTCTGCCTTGGAACCTGCACATAAATATGTACCACCAAGACCACGCACACCCCCCCGCAAAACAACATAAATTTAAAGAACTTTCTTTAGAATATTTTATCAGGCTTCGTATCTTTTTCTTTAAATAGTGATAGAGGAATTGGTATTTTTCAACCGGTTCCGAATTCATTAGCTTTCTCCCTTAAGGGGGAGGCTGGATCAGTTTCTCATGGAGCAAGATGCGGAGGGAGAATCTGAACCAGCCTGATTGGGTGGGTGGGGTAAGAGATAGGGAGCCCTTGGGGGGCGGACGGGAATGACCGAGTGTCCGTCTTTTACTCCCTTGTGGTGAAGATGGACTCTCAGCCTTGGGCGGGCGGGGCGATCACACCCCTTTGAGGGGCCAGGGGTGATTTAATGGGCATAAAATATGATGGTGTTTTGTCACCCCCCTGACTTAAAAATTAAGTGCGAAAGTTCAGCTCGGCTGTACGGTGAACGTAGTGAATGAGCTGCCTTATCAGATGTGAGCGCAGATGAACCAAAGGCATGGCGTGGTTTGTGCCTGGAAAAAAATCGCCTGAAACGTAAAAAAATGTACACCGATAAAGTGAAAGGCTTTTTTACAGAATGCACAAACCATGACAGGCCGACGTGAAGATGGAAAAGCGAGCAGCTATGAAAAAGAGGGGGGTTGTCAGGGGGGAGAAAAAACGCAATATTTTATGCCCCTACCTTTGGTTCGAGACGGGTAAATAAATTGCGAAAAGCCTGGATAGCCGAGCGGTTAATTGAACCCTTTGAATTCAGTATTGTTCTAAATCGTGGTCATTTAGAAGCGGGCATCTTTTCTGCCGGCTTCTTTTTTCCTTTTAGGGGAGATGGGTTCAGTTTCCTACGAAGCAGAATGCGGAGAGGAATCTGAACCCATTTTGGGTGGGTGGGGTGATTTATTGTTTATAAAATAGTGAGGAGTTAGCATTAGGTCAGCTATCTCCTCCCACCTTTCCTTTCTTTTTTCATAGCCCTTAAATATAATATTACTAAATCTCCAAAATGCAGGCAAATGAAAACTACAATGACAAACCAGAAGCCCGAGACATCCTATATGGTGACACATAGGGCGGCCTGCTTAAAAAAACATGTAGAATTTATCAACACTTCAAGTGCTGGAAATACTCGATAATTATTTTTATACATCTTGGTATAGCTGAATAATGTCGAGATAACAGATATCAAAACCCTTTTTGCGTTGCAAAACAATCAAGATTGTTAGCAGATAGCAACAACCGGAACTTTGAGAACAGCAGCAGATGGATAGACAAAAGTACTACTCAACTGTTTTCATAAGTAGAAACTATAATGCATATCGTCCCCAAACATCGAACCATAGTCCCTTTTTCAAACGTAACCTGCTCTGAAATTCGGGCAAGGCTTTGAACTCAATATCAATTCGGATTTCACACTAACATGAGTCAAGAGCAGACCACCTGTTTTCATTTCATTTTTCTTCAAATCCATAGGATGTGAAATGTAGTGTGTTACAATTTTCGGTAACGGTTCGGACAACGTTATCAGAAGCTCCATCAGGGATTTGGGCGCTGATTTCGAGGCTGATTTCCACGTTTACACCAACAATGGCTGAAAGATGCTGTACGACTTCTTCAGCTATTCTTCCTGCATCCCTTCCGAGTCTCGTAGCATCCAGCTTGACTGAACCATAAAAGCGCCTGGGCTGGGCTGGGCTGGCTGGCTCCTCAGGACCAATTTCCTCTTCTCCGGGCCTTTCCCCACCTGTCACCACGTCAATAATTACTTCCTCTTCTTCCTTTTTCGCATCTATCTTCCTTTTTGCAACCTCTGGCTTAACAATAAGACTTTGGCTATCCAAAAGAATGGATGTCAATTGTCCTGCCTTGAGACCAAGATATCTTTTCTTTTTCTCATCCCATCCTTCTGCATAAGCGAAGTAGTCTGCCCAAGTAATTTGTTGGACACCGTCCTGCACAGCCTGGATCAACACTTGACTGTCCTTAAGACGCGGCAAATAAAGGTACGTAGCGAAATATTCCCAGAGCTTTTTCAGGTTAAGATGATCAGTTTCTTTCCAGAGATAACGGTCCAGCTCCAAACGTAGACGGGTGGGGGAGAACTGAGTGATAAGATTCTCGTTATTTTTGAGCTTTTTGCTGGCCCTTATAGCAAGGGCATCTTGACCTTGAAGGCGAGATTCTTGCCATTCTATTGCTCCCCGAGGATCTGGCTGTAACGGAACGAGGAGCCAGGCATAGGCCTCTTTGATACGGCTTTCAATCGTTTCTTCCGCCTGTTCTTGTTTAGTGGATGCTTGGTTGGACTGAAATGCATCCAGGTTCAGGGCCTCTCTTTCTTTCCATATGGAATTCCAGGCCAGATAATTACGAATGGCCTGTTCCAGGTCATTCAAGCGGGCTTTATCCGGCGCAAGAAAAACCAGCATATTTTTGTAGATTCGAGGACTGTTTCCCCTGTTATTGAGTATTTGTTCAGCCTCAAGTCGGGCTTTACTATCTGGTGTTTTGCCGGAGTGTGGTTTATCCGGTCCTAAGATTACAAGCCGTGCTTCCATATCATCCGGCACATCGGCGTTTGATCCGGGAACGGTGTGGACAGCAGCAAATTCTCCACGCTGGCGATCACCCCTGAGACGACGATTGAGATCATCCCATACGGCATCAATATCCTGTTGTGCAGCCCGGTCCTGAGACAGACGTGTAACGCTGGGCTGCGTGGAATACCAGTAACGCTTGCCATCAACATAGAGATGGGTCGCCTGATCTGTGAGCCGCCTTAAAGCATCGCCAAATGTCGCTACGTTTTCACCAGGCTGGACACATCCCAATCGAATACGTCGGTCGTCTATTCCTGGGTTCTTGGTTTTTGAAAGAGGTGCTGAACCCATGTAAATTGTTCGACCCACACGTCTTGAAGCAGAATATCTGCCCAATGTGGGCACCTCGCGGTCTATCTTTAATGGCAAGGCCTCCGTGCCGTCCACATCCTTTTCCATCACAGGGCGCCAAGCATCTTCCAAGTAACGAGTCAGCTCAGACTGGACCGCAGACGCATCCATCGGCACGGAAGCTGGCATGATCAAGAGGCCGGCATCCTGGCGATCCCAGAGCTCTGATATCACAGCAGCCATCAGTCTCAGCACACCTCGGGTTCTTTGAAACCGTTCGAGACTGCCCCAGTCTTCGTACAACCTGTCGAAAAGCTCAGGATGAATAGGATATGCCTTTTCCAGTCGACGCTCGTAATCACCTTCCCCACATCCCTGAGGGAATTCTGCTTTGTTTCCTCGATAGAGCTGGCCGAATGCCTTAATTACGGCATCCCTTGCGGCAAAATCCCTGGGGTCTGCAATGGGCTCAAATAATCTGCGCCTCACAATCTCGAAACTCTCCTCAGCACTGGCCGGGCGCCACGGGGATTCCATTCGACCGAAGGTGTTTTTCAGTCTGGTCAAGGCCTCTTTTCCTCCATCACCTCCGATCTCAATATCGGAAGATGGAATACTCGCCACAAGCATGGTGCCGGGCGTTCCTCGTGCGGCCTCCGTAAGGGCCTGGGCAAATGTCATATTGGCGTCAAAGCTTCCTCCAGACAAGCCTGTCTTCCCATAGGTCTGCCGGACATAGGCCACCCATTCGTCTATAAGGATCAGGCAGGGATTGTATCGTTTGAACAGATCACAGAGAACCTGGGAGCCGGGGCTGGTTCCATTGGCGTCATTCCCTGCCACTAATCCATAACCTTCAGCTTTTCCCAGTTGCCATGCCAATTCCCCCCACAAGGTTCTAATCTCTGTGCCGTCATCCTTGATGTGAGACTGGCCAGGGTTGAGGGCGGTTCCAACTAAAACGGCAGGTTTAACTTTTGGCGTTGACGTAATGCCCGTTGACTCAAGAATTTCTTCTACTCCTGTCAGCTCATTGGCAGGGATGTCCGAGAAGAAATGATATAGCGCCAGCATAGAGTGGGTTTTCCCCCCTCCAAAGTTTGTCTGTAGCTCTACCACTGGGCTGCCACCCTGTTTTGTCAATCGAAGAATGGCCTCTTTCAAGAGATCCTTTAATCCAACAGTGAGGAATGTCCGTCGGTAAAATTCCCGCGGTTCTCCATATTCTCCACTCGCATGGCCGGAACGAACTTGCTCCAAGTCTGCGGCAAATTCTGCCTGCTGATAGCGACCACTGGCAACATCCGGGTGTGGCGTGACAACTTGGCGCCAGGGCTTCAGACCCGGAGATGGGCTGCCGTCAATAGGTGCTACAGTTTTCCTGCGCGTTTCGAGACGGGACTGTTCGGCAAAACGGACACGCATCGTCTCTTGGGCGATTTTATCAACCGCATCTGCTTCTTTTGCCGACACAGATCTGAGCAACCGGATCATGGTATCAAGAACACGATAGGTGTCATCATAGGTGAACGCGTTCTGGTGTGCCCAGCGATTCCGGGCTTCCCTGAGTTCACTCACGTAGGATCGTTCCGCTTGACCAAGTGTGCGCCTGAAAACGTCGTTCCAGTGATTCCAGAGGATCATCAGGATCAGATAGACATCCCATTGAATCTTTCCTTTTTCAACTTTCCAGTCCCTCTCTTTGGATATGCTCTGTCTGGCTTTTTCCTGCCATTCGTCCCCATATACCGCTTCCAATTCCCTCTCTACAAAGGGAACCAGACCATTTCGGAGAAACTCCAAGCCCTTTCCGATTCTTTCACTATTACTTATTGCCATGTGAAGACCTCTCTTTATTAATCACGAAAACACGAATTTCTTCCGTGCTTTCGTGATAATCTTTCCATTATCCCTCGAACAACTGTTGCTGTGAAGGTCCTTTCACTTCTTTTTGACCCGCCAGCTTGACCAACTCTGGCCAGGCAACCACCAGGCTATTGTACGCCAAGGCCTCCTGTGCCCATTTCTTTCGATCACATATGGTATAAAGTCGGTATGCCAAATCCCTTGCAACATCGCCCAGGGCGCCGGCCTTTCTGAGAAGATCTGCTGCCACCTCCTCGCTGCCCTTGTCCACAAGGACGCGAATCAGATGTTGTGTTACCTCCCAGACTGTAAGACGCTTATCAGTTGCAGGGTTCCAATCCTCGGGCAATTCATCACGCCGGAGAATTCTAACCTTGCCCGCTCTGGATATAATTATACCTGCCGCCACAAGGCCGCCCACAGCCGTGTTCTTGGCTGTCGACAGGATCTCTGCAACTCCGTAAGGACCTTCCATCATACCAAACTGTTCAAACCAGGCCAATGCCCAGCGGGTATCAGCATCATATTCCCCTTCCTGTTCTGCCAGATACTCGTCCAGCACCTGGTTGATAAGAGCCAGCGCCGCACGAACACGCATAGGGGTTCCATCTGCTTCCAGGACTTTGCTGTATTTGGAAAAGACCGCCATGCCGGGGCCAATGGCGGATTGTGCCAGGTCAACTGGTGCGATGTTTTCCTGCTGGAGGGTCTTGAGAGCCGGGGGGAGTTCGCGCTTCATTGTGTTGATAAAATCGCGGCGCGTGGTCATGGGGGCGTCTTCAGGCAGGGGACGGCAGGCAAGAATTATGGAAGAAGCCAACGCACTCACACTTTTCTTTAGGCTTGTGATGAGTTCTGTTCTCATAGGCCAGGTGCCTGTGATCTGGAAACCCGAGGCCAAAAGTCCTTCAAGCATTGTCTCCCAGCCGGTGGAGGCAACAGCGCTGTTTCCATTGCCGTCTTTGATATTTGAATCGCTTTCAGACTGTTTGAATGCATAGTACACAGCCAGGGGATACTCCGGGTGAGCGGTCTTTTTCATCCTGATAAAAGTCCTTCGCAAACCTTCCTCAAAAAACCTGCGGGCATCTTTTTTATTTCCACCAAATCTATATGGCGTGGCAACCAGTTCTTCCGCCTTGGGCACCAGCATGGTGCTGAAAAGATCTGGATATATTTTTCCAATGGAACGTCTGAGCCAGACATAAAAGAAGTCGGATAGATCTGCGTATCCGATATTGTCATAGTAAGGGGGATCTGTACAAATCAAAGGATGATTGACATTGTTTATGGTTTCAGTTGCATTGAGCTGTCTGGTCAATGCTTGGAGGCTTGCTGGGACTTTATCCAACATCTGAGATGCTTGACTTATTCCCAAGAGGATATTTCCACTTGAACTACTAAACGGATTGGCCTCTGTAAAGTCCCATACCATAGGCAATGCCTGTCTGGCAAAGGTGCTCATGATAATGTCACGACCAGAATGCCAAGCGCACAGGGAAGACCAATAGTTCGAACCTTTATCCACAGCGAACGCCAAATACGTCGCCACTGCATCAGCATACCCCATTGCTCAAGTTCCTTCATCGTCCAGCCCCTTGCCATCATCCGTCATCCCGGTCTTGATGGCATCTTCATGAACCCGCTCCCGCGCCTCCATCACCAGATCGCTGAAGGTGGTCAGGGCGACGAGCTGGCGGGGGGTGAAGAGGTCAGCAAATGTGTTCATTCCATAGAGAGGCACACTAACCCTGCATTTTCCCTGTAACTCCCCGCCTGGCTTCCATTTAGGTTCCGCCTTTTTAGCAACCCTTACATGCTCGGTATCTGCTTCTAAATATATCCTTTTTCTTGGCCCCTCGGTCACAATCGCCATAAGCCTCTGGCGCATTCTGCCAGCCTTTCCTTCTGCACGAATATGATCAAACGGCACAGGTGTTCTGCAGCAAAGACAAGTTGCTCCTCGTCTATTCATTGTTCCCTCTCGGGGCTTGCCTTCACCTGTTCTCACCTCGAAACGGTACTGATTCCCCTCCACCATCGGCTTCACCCATGCCTGCTTGCCTTTCTTGGTCGAAAGGGCAAACGATCTCACAAGCGGCATCTGAGCTCCACAAGTAGGATTAGGACATTTGACGGTTCTTGCCCACAACCAGGCAATCACCGTGGCCTCACCCCCACCATATTCCTCCGGCAGCTTGACCTTGGGATAAAGGTTACCTATACGTTTTTCAGCCTCATCCCGCATCCATTTCCCATAATAGCGCACATCCTCGGCCAGTCCCTTTGCCCCGTGCGATTGGGAAGAAGTTTGAGCCCCGGGGTGAACCGGTGACCTGCCGGCGAACTTGGGAGGAATCTCAATAAGGGCCTTGGTAATGAGAACTGCTACTGGGTTAAGATCGCTGGCATATGCCTTGAGCCCCAACCTCTGAGCTTCCAATGGAATTGAACCGCCCCCGCAAAATGGATCTAACACAGGAGGTGGATTGCCATCTGTAGATTTCAGGATTTCCTTTCGTGCCTTTTCCAGAACCCGTTCATTATTGATGTTCTCCCATTTCACCATTTCTTCAATGATATTAAAAAGCCTCTCTCTTTCTTTTTTCTGGGCTTCCTCAGTAGGGAACTTGTCTGGATGGCTTGATGGATCATCTACCAATTGAGCAAAAAGGACGGCTCGGCAAGCCGCCAAAGGTCGTCTCGCCCACCATAAATGCAGGGTGCTGGGATGACCGTGCCGGATGGATTTTTCCCTTGCCGATTCTCGATTAATCGCATCCAGAGGAAGGGCGACCTCAATCAGTTTTTTCTTTCTTGTCTCCATAAGTTAACAATCCTTACTTACCATTCATTCAATCTGATCCCTTGTGCGGATGATCATTCGGGTTGGATATATCTCGATTTTACCCAGATTTACCATATCTTTGAGGTCAGACAATTTATATCTTGAAACGGATGGACTATCAATCAGTATGATGAAAATTTGTTGGTTATCGGTAAGTATTTGATTCCAGATATCGGCGGGGATTTCAACCCCATTTTCCAGAGAACCTCGGCCTACCCAGTAGCTTCCAATACGTTCCCCAGAAACATTATATTCCGCCCACTTAAATGGTGGTTCAGTTTTGCGGATGATTGTTCCGTTATTATCCGCGAAGTATTCATGCTGTGGAACCCAGGTGAAGCCAAGTTTATCAAGGAAAGATTTAAAACCTTTCTTGACGGAATCAGGACTCGTTATGGGGGACTTTGTGCGGAGTTTGTCTTCACCTTTGTCATCTTCGTCCTCATTGTCTTTATGTTGCTCATGTTCTTTCCCATTATCCAAGATTTTTTCTGGAGGGGTTTCCACAGTAACAGGTGGTTCTGTCGCTATTTTTTTATCTTCTTCTGGAGGCTTACTAACAGATGTTTCCTCTGAAGGTAAATCCTCGAGATCAAGATGTTCATCCGCATAAACGTCAATCCACTCCGGATCACGATCAACGCAATCGGCAATAATCTTTTTTACATCGTGTGTCTGAAAGTGTCGCGATAATTCATTTATGAGTTCAGGATGGTGGGCGGGTGGACTTCCCTGGACATAAATAGAATCATCCTGCCAAATTACTTTACGCTCACTGGGTGATCCTGCTTGTTCACTATTGATGTAAGGAATAACTTTGAGATTATGGACTGGCTGCCATTTGACTTTTTTCAAACGTGAAGCAAGACTGCGTTCCGATTCATATACAACTTTCAGATTTTCAGATGTTTCATTATCGTCAGGTCTTCGAAGCCTCAGTAGAATGTCGGCCAGTCTTAATAACCAGCTTGGTTTTGAAACGTGATTTGCAAAGACCCGGCTTTCGAGTCGATGTTCGATCAGATTATCCAAAGCATTCAAACCTGCATCGCGAATAAAATCGATGTTTGCAGTGCCATCCAGTATTGATAGATCTGCTGTCCGCCGTTTAAAGGGGCTGAATAGCCCGGATATGGTCTGGATGTTATTTGTGTACCATTTAAGGTCAGATTTAGAGACCCAGCGGCCTGTTACATCGAGCCATGCCTGACATTCCTGCCATGTTTGTGCAGGTGCCCGACGGAGAATTTCAATGGCTCGTTCCCTGTCAGGTTTATTCAGAGATTGATCTAATGGCTTGCTTTTAAGCCATGCAATGGCCATTCCGAGCGTTGGCCGGCGGGGAACCTCAAAGCGGTCCCACATAGCCAGATTAGCCGCCTCCGGATGTATTAGACGAACTCCTGGAATATCTTCCGGATTGTCTCTAAAAACGGTGTTTAACTTTTCCCAATCATGACCATCTGTGTAGATCAGGGCATTTTCGTTGAAGGATCTTTTCAGTTTAGCGGTTTCTCTTGTATCCATTCTGAGAAGTACACGGTCTATGGCACGATAAAGATCTACGAGATGCGTAATTGGAGGCGTTTTGGTCTTTGACAAGTCTTTCAAACGAGTTAACAATGGGTCTACACCTGTCGGTTGACTTTGTACGCCAAGCAGATCAAGAATTTTTGAATATTGCGGTTTATCAAAATCGTGATGGACAAATTTCTCTATGTTTAAAAGAGCTTCCGTATCCAGTGTTCTCCGATATAACTCTGCCGGCAGGTAACAATTGTCAAAAGTATCCGGAAGACAGCTAAGATTACGAAGCTTTTGGAGCCATGCAGCCCTGAGATTACCATGGTCTAAAGTACGTATGTAGGTATGACCTTCCTGAAACACTTTTGCGCCTACTCTTTTTTCCCAGATTTCAGACCAGTTCTGCAGAATTGCCCGAAGTACCTCACTTAAAAAACCTGGCCTATCTTCCTCCATATCCTGCCACTCAAACCAGATGTTTTCATCCCAGTTATAATCATGTATTTGGAAATAATGGCTTTTGAGTGGGTAAGAGGATGGAGCGTTCCCACCTCTACTGATACATAACTTAGAAATGTCTGAATGATTTTTCTGTACTGTTTCCTTGCTCAGTAACGGCACAGGAAAGCATAACAGTTTACTTTTTAGAAAATCTCCGGCCCACGTTCGCCAGCGTTCAATATCTTTAGAAGGAAGTCCTTTTTCATAATCATCCGATATCACTTTTATACTGAAAATATCCCATGGCAGAAGAGCCTCAAGGTCTTCGCTACCCTGGACAAGAAGTTCTGAAGTTGTTGTACGCCATTGCCCATCCTGACAGAGAAACTTAAAATCATCCTGAATTCTAACATCAGAAAAAGCAGCAATCCGTGCGAGTCTTATTCCTTCTTCATCCAGATCGTTGGATGAGTTGAAAATCTTTTTTGCCGCTGCTGCAACAACCTGTTCCACGCCCACCCTTTGATAAAGGTTAAGCTTATTAAAAAAATCACAGGCAAGAGCATGGTGTTTTTCAATCTTTTCTTCATCAACGTTTGTCATCAGCTTAACCCAGGCCGGATCAGCTACATCCACCCGAGACATCAAAAAATCCTTATTCTCATCGGAAACCTCCCATTCCCTGCCCCCGAGAACCAGGACATCTTCCGCAGGTAAAAGTTCTTTTTTCCCCGATACGGGCACAATCGGCAGTTTACGAATTATCTTTTTTAGCTCCCGGGAATCGGGTGAAGAAAGGGGTTGTAAATATGCCCACAGATGGAAAAGCCTTTCTAATGGCTTGGGACAAAAAGGCCCTGCCTCGGTCATTGAAAGAAGTTTCCCTACGATGTCTTTTATGTCCAGCTCGTCAAGGACATTCCAACTCTTCAAAGAATCAAATGATCGCTTTCGGATGTCTTGAGAAAGGACTTTTTTTCTGTGCGGAGCGAAAATATTCAGCGCCTGCTCAGGTGGCCACGTTTGGGTAATAGCCTTTGGCAATGCTACCACATTGTCTTTTGATAAAAGAGACCCATCGTGTCCAAGTAGGATTTTTTCGTGTGAAGAAAACGATTTCTTGAATTCTTCTATGACTAAGTTTGTGCAGACATCATCGAGGGTATCTTCTTTTTCAGAATGTCGCGGAAGCAGTTCATAGGCACGTGCTCTCTCCTTGACATCAATATCTTGGTTATCCAACCATCCCCTCATGGCATTTGACGCCAATTGGCCGATTCTTTGAAGGAGCCATCTGTTTGTAGGCGAGTTTACGGGATGTTTGATTTCTCTACGCGCCGGATCCTGCATAAATGGACCATTGAAAGAAAAAGGTAGTAGGGGTTTAACCTCAGTCGGCAACACGGTGTAAAGGAAATGTTCAGCAGCTTCACTTAAAACAATTTGCACGGCACATGGTGGAAGATCCAATTCCATTGATCCTCGTTCATCTCTTATCTCTTCCATGACCTCTTGGGGAAAGGCTTCAGGGTCGGAATGGACAACCAGTACGTCTATCGTCTTGCCGTTGGAAAGTCGAATATATTCGGCTTTAGGCATCGGTCCCGGTCCCAGAACTTCCCTGCGTATAGCATGATTCTGAATTTCCAGCCGCTTTATATGATGAAAAAAAAGCAAGGGTATAGGGCTTCTAACCCAGCGATCAAATTCAGCACGGAGGGTCGTAATCTTGGACGCTTGATCAATAGCCACTCTGATGATTGTCTCTCCAGAACTTGTTTGTTGTGCAAGCCAGATAGGTTCAGTGAATCGCTTATGATGAAATCCGTAAGTTAATGACGGCGTAATTATCTCTACTTGTGGTCCAAGGGCAAAGGCCGATTTGAATCCGACACCGCGAAATCCAATGGTGTGAAGGTGTCGTTTATTTGAAAGTCCAAATTGGCATATTGATTGAAGTGATTCCTCATCAAAATCCTCGCCATTATGAACAAACTCGAAAAGACCATCGCTAATTGTTGCCTGAACCCATGTGGCTTTGGCATCGTCAGCGTTTTGCAACAGTTCAGAAAGCACATGCCGGGGGCTTTGAACCTGCCGAAACAACTGATGCCACGGCCCTGCCAGAACAGGATCAGCTTCGAGTTGATCCCACCGCCTTCTGGCATCATCTTGCACACGAGTGAAATATGCAGGGCGAGATAATCTCAACCGGGAACCTCCGCATTGGCTAACAATTCCTGAAGATTATAGTTAACGCTTGTCACGCCAAAATCGGGTTCTCTGATAAATGGCCTGCGAATATAGTAAACTTGGCAATCATTCCATATTTTACCATAGCCGGCCATGGGCTCTTTTATTTGCCATAGATCAGTTTCAAGTTGCGTTTCTGATGGCGGTACCAGGACGATTGACAGTATATAATCATCGGGTTTATTTAAGGCTGTGAGAATCTCATTCTTGGTTATCGTAACCGTTTTTGCACCCTGAAGTCGGCCCTTAACCTCGATAAAGCGTAACTTTCCCGTATCAGGAATTGAAGATTCAATATCATATCCACAATTGTCCCGGCTCACATCTCGCGGGACAAAGTTCAGAGACTTCTCTACATCCATTACTGCCTGCATTGCCATCTGTTCAATCCGTTTGGTCTCCCTGGCAAAAAGATCCGGTACTTCCTTTCGTTTCCCTTTAAGGCGGGAGAGGAGTCCTCCCGGCACAACTAAGGCGCCACCCATTACCACCGGAGGAAGGGGGGAAAGTTTGCGTTCCTTTTCCAATTCATCCAGACGATTTTGCAGGCGGGCTTGAAGCTTGTCTGCACGCGCTCTGGCCTTAGATGAATTAATTCTGGCGTTGATTTTTCCCGCTAATTCCTGAGCCTTTAGTTCCTCTGCCCGGTGATCCCAATAGGCAATCTCCTTGGTCAAACGATCTTTAACGGCAGCAATGGTTTTGGCCGCTAATTCTTCCTTACGATCTCTAATTTCCTTGAAATGCCGGGGAACCAGGTAGGTAATAGCGTAACTGTTAGCCTGTGATTCAAGATCGCCATGTAACCATGCGCATTCCAATTCAGGGGCTATCAGCGACTGCTCGTCCTCGGTCAAAGGCCTGTAATCCAGATATGGTGCGTAGCCGGCATTTATGGTGTTTCCCTTTTCATCGATCTCAACAAATTGAATCTGACGAGATACCACACGGCGGTTCCCATGCTTATCAGTTCGGGCATCTGCCACGGAATGCTCAAGATAAAAGAGAGCATGTATCTCTTCATCTGGATCTGATTCGTTTATAAAAACGGCGCCCTGCTTCAGGAGGTCTCGATAGCGCTCCATGATAATGTCTGTAGTTGAATCAAGCAGCGGATGGCCGGGACACACAAAGGTGGCCAGAGGTTTCCCAGGAATACTGATCAGATCCTTTTCAAAACAAATTCTTTCATAACGGATAAGAACTGGTTCGCCCATGCCTATTATCCGATCACGATTCCTGATGACTGCCGGCACATGCTTGATCTCATAGCGTCTTGGTTCTCGTTCTCGTGTGTTTCCACCCAATAGCTTAAAGGCCTCCAGAAAAAATGATTCGATAAAGTGGGGTTGCAGGCGCCTTGCTTCAGCGCGCTCCATATCCTCCCGAATCTGGCGAACACGGCTTGAGTCCATGGAGTCATGAGCGAGCGCTTTTTCTTCCAGCAATTCCTTCAATCGTTCAGTATCCAGGGCCTCTTCCACCTGCTGTGTGAGCCGGGCGCGGACATCAGATCTCTCGCCATACCTTATGGCCTCAATGAGTAATTTCCGCAATTCTACACCACCAAGCGCCTTGCCCAAAACATCGAATACTGCACCTCCAAGAGCTTCTCTTTCAGCCTCCAGCTTCCTGAGAAGTGTTAAATACACGTCGCCTTCTCTGGTTTCTTCAGCTATCAGGTTCCAGAGGTGGCACACTTCAGTCTGGCCTATACGGTGAATACGGCCAAAACGCTGCTCGATGCGGTTGGGATTCCAGGGTAGATCGTAGTTGACCATTAGATGAGCCCGCTGGAGATTGATACCTTCTCCGGCTGCATCTGTAGCTACAAGTATCTGCACGGTCTTGTCCTGTTTGAAGGCTTCTTCGGACTTTTTTCGATCCTCCCTTCCCATGCTCCCATGAATATTTATTACTGCATCAGGACGCCCTAGAAGGGTTTTGATGCGATCGGTCAGGTAACTGAGCGTATCCCGATATTCTGTAAAAACAACCAGCTTGCGCCTTGACCCCTGGTTGTCGAACATTTCGGGCTTGTCCTGAAGAAGTTTGGATAACTCTTCCCATTTCTTGTCCTGCCCACTACGGCGAACCTGTAGTGCAAGTGCCTCCAGATTTTTCAGTGTGTTGATCTCTGCTTGCAGTTCAGCAATAGTCTGGGCTGCCGTTGCAAGATCTACAATTTTTTCTTCGGCTTCCTCTACTTCGGCATCCGTCGCATCTTCCAGATCTTCTAAATCCTCCTCCGTCATAGGAGACGGCCACTTATCTGACCTAAAACGGGCTTCTGCTCCACGTTTGAGTAATTCTTCCTCCCGCAAGCGATTTTCCAACCGTTCCTTGCGTCGCCGGAGGGACTGGTAAATGGCCTCTGGAGAAGAGGCAAGCCTGCGTTGCAGGATGGTTAGCGCAAAACCAACCGTTCCTTTCCGGCCTTCATTTGTAAGCGCGTCTGCCCTGTTAAATTCCTCCCGTACATAGCTGGTTACCTGTTCATATAAAATGGCTTCTTGGTCAGATAAGCGATATGTGACAGAATACGCCAGGCGTTCGGGAAAAAGTGGCGTGCCATCGAACTTGAGCAATTTTTCTTTCACCATCCGGCGCATAAGGTCTGAGGCATCGGCTACATGGACGCCATCGCGAAAACGGCCTTCAAAACGATCTCCATCCAACAAAGCCATAAATAGCTGGAAGTCCTCTTCTTTACCGTTATGGGGTGTAGCTGTCATCAGGAGAAAATGGCGAGTGAGCTCGGAGAGAGATCTTCCGAGTTTCCGACGTTTGGTCTCTTTGATTTCGCCACCAAAAAACGAAGCAGACATCTTATGAGCCTCATCGCATATAATGAGATCCCAGTCCGTTTGTTTAAGCTTTGCCTGTATGTCTTCATTACGGCTCAGTTTGTCCAGGCGGGCAATGAGAAGGGGGATTTCCAGGAAGGCATTTCCTGTGCGGGCAGCCTCCAGGCGATCATTTGTCAATATCTCGAATGGGAGGTGAAGCCGGCGATATAGTTCATCCTGCCATTGGTCCACTAGATTTCCTGGGCATACAATTAAACAGCGATCCAAATCGCCGCGGATCATCAATTCTTTTATAAGCAAGCCAGCCATTATTGTTTTACCAGCGCCTGGGTCATCGGCGAGGAGAAATCGGAGAGGCTGGCGTGGCAGCATTTCTTCGTATACTGCAGTAATCTGATGGGGAAGAGGATCAATCATGGATGTGTGAACGGCAAGAAGGGGGTCAAAAATATAGGCCATTCTGATACGATAGGCTTCCGATACTAATCGTAACATCCCAGCATCGGCATCAAAGCTCCAGGATTGGCCAGGCTGGATCACTTCAAAGGTAGGCTCTCTATCTCTGAAGATCAGCTCATTTCCAGGCCGTCCAGATGAGTCCTTATACGTCAGTTCTACAACAGCGTCGCCGTGCCATTTGACGTTGATGATGGTAATGGGGCCATCTGGCCGAACACCTTTTACCGTTGCCCCTTCCTTAAGATCTTCGAGACGGGCCATGAACTTTTCTCCTAAATAAAAAACCTGATTTTAGTTTAAAGATTGCGTAACTATTGGGGCTGTGTCTTCATTCTTCACATTATGCGCAAATTTTCCAACAATGAAGACACGTTATCTTTAGTTCACAAGGTTTACAATAGCGCATTTTCGGATAAAACTTATATTAAAAGAAAAATCAGGATTTATCTCGTACAGCTTGCCAAAGCCGACACTCAAGAATCAGCCAATTTCTATAAAGATAGGGTCTGTATATCACAAATATTAAAACGTTTCAATTTTGTTACACGCATAGCAGCTATACGAAATTTTGTTAGTTAGGTGTTGGTTATACAATATATGGGGATATCGTTATTAAATTCGTTCTTTTAAGAAATTCTATTTATTGTTAATATCTACCATAATGAAATGATGGATACAATTCTTGTGCCAAAAAATCAAGTGAAGGATGAGTTTCTTGCCGCCAACCAGCAGTAAGTCATGGGATATGCTACGAGCTTTCGGCCAACCTGTTGGAGACGCGGAACGTACCGAAGGAGGTATGAATCTGCTCTGGGAAAATGAAGTCCATAACGTCCATCAGTACATTTTCCTTGACAATTTAAACTAATTTTTATAGACATCGAGAACATTAGTTATCGAAATAATGAAAAAAAACGGAACAATAAACACTGAGGGGAGACGAGCATGTCTAAACCTAAGGCAACGATGTCATTTAAAGAAAGCCGAAAAGTAATATTGGATCAAATGACTTCAAAGGCTAAAGGAAAAGTTCAGAACAAAGAGATTCGTTTTTGTAATGAAGATGTCCCACAGTTTTTGCGCAATTTAGATGATTTTGAGTCAAAATCACGAAAAACTTCTGTTATTGTCAAATAGAAAAAACAATTTACTTTTACTCTGAAAACAAGGGAAAGCGCATCATGTTATGCGCTTTTTTTGTATAATGAGATCATTTGCACGAACTACAACGACAATTAAAGGTTTTGAGATACTCCCCATAACTTCACCCTTTTCCTTTTTCGATTTTGTTGATACCCGTTTTTATCACTTACCTTCGCTAAGGCGTCTTCTGTCACAAGTAAGGCAACATGGCGGGGAGACCATGGTGATAGAAGAAATTGACACAGCTAACGACTTGGATGAAGAAAATGATGATATCAGAAAACGTCATCCAGACCTTGTTCGGAGCAAATCATTTCGTTTAAGTTTTTTTAAGAAATCCTTTTCTTCAAAACGTGGCCTGGCTTCCGCCGAGAATAACCAATTTATTGGCTATGCCATTGTAAAAACCGATGAATTTTCGTCTCGGGCAAGAGTCTCGAGAATTTTTGAATCGGTCATAGGCTCCAGCCGTCATCCAAATAACTTCGTTCGCGGGGCTCAAAGTTGGACCTGTCGAATTATGAGAAATGAGTTTACAGTTGATGGTTATCTTTATGCTCAACAGAATAACATTACTAACGTATGTGCTCATGTAGCTATCCGCTCAGTTGCTGCCCGATATCATAAAAACGGCGATATGTCGTACCGGGAGATGAATGATATAGTTGGGATAAATCATATCGATAAAAAAACAGGGGGTAACGATGGTGAGGGCCTCAGCTCAGCCGAAATGGTTAAAATTCTTGAAGCAGCGGGAGCTCGATGTTTTGTGGCAGATTATGTAACAGTAAAAAATGCCCCCGCTCCCTTTCAGAAATATCTTTATGGAAGCATTGAATCAGGCTTCCCTGCAATTATTATTTTCGGAACCACACTCAGTGCGGATAACTTTCATGCAATTCCTGTATTCGGGCATACATTTAATGAAGACACATGGGTGCCCAGTGCTGAGTCTTCTTATTTTCGGGTCGGCGCCGGTACTCGATATATACCCAGCGAATCCTGGTTGAGCATGTTTATTGGTCATGATGATAATTTTGGTTCAAATTTTTGCATACCCCGTGGCTATCTTAATACAAAGCGAATTTGTGACCAACTAAAAAATAAGATGCCAGAAACTTGTCCAATGGAAACAGGAGGTGTTGCCTATGTAATAGGAACGGTTCCTAAAGAAGTCAAAGTAAGTCCGATACGTGCTGAAGTTATCGGCGTTGATTATCTTTTTACCATATTACCTCAAGCTCCAGTCAATGAAAGTTCATGGACTAAAAGGTTAGAGTCCTACTCAAAGACTGATATGCTTGTTTTGCGACCGATAATTGCGAACGGTAGAGACTATATTAACTACCTCCAAAAAGTTCGTGACTGGGACAATAACCGAATCAGACAAGTTATAATTAATGTATTAAAAAACTATCTTAAAGATCGGCTATATTGGTTAATTGAACTTTCTGTTCCAGAACTTTTTTCAGCAAATCGTCGAAAGATTGGAGAAGTTCTTATCAGATCCGACATCAAGCCCGGCGCCCAAAGAGATCTTAATCATTTTGTAATGGCTCGACTGCCTGGCCACTTTGTTCTTTATGAACGTGGTGGCCCATCAAAGCCTCGCTATCGATTTATCCCAGCCGGTATAAAAAATCATGTCCCACTATTTGGGACATAACGAAGCCATATGTTCCGAGCCTTCATTTTGTGATAAAATGTGAGAAAAACAGAAAAACAAGCTTTCCAGTTCACGGAAAAATGAGCCCACCGGCGGAGAAATCCTCCTCTATCAGGCAGAGAACAGCGAAACCAGGGTAGAGGTGCGGTTGCAGAAGGAAGAAAAAAGGAGTGACCTATGGCCCGACAGTACAATCCTAAACGGTTTTTCCGACAGGCTCCAAACAAACTGCTTGAGCAGTATTTCAAAGAAAAAGAGGTGTTGGCGGAAATAAAGTTCAAGGAACTCACGGAAACAAAGATCGAAACGATTTATAAGGCATGGCTGGCGCTGCCTGAAAAGCAGCGTAGCGATATTGAGAAGGACCTCCGGGAAATTGATTGTCTGGCCACAGAAGGTGGTACCAAGGCGATCATTGACGAGGCAAACTGGCATAAGGAAGAGCTGGGGCCGATTTTTTCTGAACTGAAAAGTTTTCATGATCGGGCCTTCTGGACCTTTCTGAATCGGCAGACTTACTGGAAGGGAGCCCTCCAGTTCCATTATGCTGACACCATCCCGGCATCGTATTGGCGAAAGCGGAAAAATATTCCCAAAAAGCCTGCACTGGTTGAATCGGAAGTCATTGAACGGCTGGAGCAGGCGATCAGTCAATATTTCTATCATAAACAAGGCCGGGGCAAGAACTGCATAGTCGAATGTTACCGGCGGGACGATCTTGATTACTTCTTTGCCTATCCTGAAGACTACGCCCAGGCAAACATCGAATGGATTGAGAATAAGTTTGAACGTCCTCCCCGCACTCCCGCCTTTGAAGTCATTTTTGTATACTCGCAGACCGACGGCACTTTGGAGGTTTTTCTGCGCAGTAACAAGAAACCGGTTCCGGACCTGCAGAAGATTTTTGCTGAAATTATTCTGAAGACTGCCTTGGGGCCGGACAAAAAGGATGAGAAGGTCTACCACCTCAACCCTCTGAAACAAAGGGACTTTCAGTTTGTCTATGATCCGGCAATCGGCATTGAGGATGTCCGGGTGTGCAAGCTGCGTCTGGCCAGCATGGTCGGCAGAAAGGAACGTATTACCCTGGAAGCGGACCCTACGTATAATCCCGAGGCTGTTTTTGACCTGCTGAACAAACTGCAGAATCCGTCAATGAGGCTGTCGAACTACAATATCACCCAGTTGGGCCTGAAGGTTTTCTTCAGCCCGGCAACCGGTTCATTGAAGGAAAAGACCCGCTGTTTTGATATAACGTACCCGAACTCCTGCAACCTGAAACAGGACGGCCGGGATCTGATCATAAGAA
Source organism: Desulfobacteraceae bacterium (assembly GCA_013792055.1). Taxonomy (GTDB): domain Bacteria; phylum Desulfobacterota; class Desulfobacteria; order Desulfobacterales; family ETH-SRB1; genus B13-G4. The sequence continues at coordinate 12,584 of VMSQ01000078.1, read as the reverse complement.
AGATGCTGGCTGCCTCCGGCCTTGAGCCCAAGGAAGAGACATAAGCTGAATGTTTGAACTGATCTTAAACCGGTTCGCGGCCATCGGCCGTGAGGGGACTGAGATACTGTCGAGCGAAGTGTTGGCAGCCTGGCCGCAGGGTGAAGTTGCAGAGTTAAAGCGACTCAACCTTCTGAAAAAGGCCGCACCAGCAAAGATTATCGAGTGCACCGGCTGCGAGGAAGCCTGTCTGATGCCGGTCAATGTGTATCCTACCCAGGACGGCAGAGCGGCCCGCATATTTATTGCCTGCGACAAGCGGGAGGATACCGGCCGCATCCTGATCGAACCTTCGGATCTTGAACAGTGGCAAATAGATGTTGGCCGGTTTGTGTCTTTACTGGCATCGGCTCTTGGCGCTGATTATGTCCCCGATGAAATTGTTTTGAATCAAGCCTATTATCTTGGCACACTTACCATCAACCGGAAAAGACGATCCGCTATTTTTGTTGCAAACAATGAAGCGTTGAACTCTGCGCTTGAGGATGGCCTGTTTGAACAATATTCCCACCCATTTTTTCTTGTTGCTGCCGATCTACATAGCTTTCAAGAAATAAAGCAAGGGGCAATTCTCTCATTACGCCAGTTGCTTATATTTCCTGATAATGATTCACTCTCTTTCGATTGTGAGATGTTAGAGCATTTAATATCTAAAGATGATGCACGAAATGCTGCAGCCAAAGCTACCGGCAAGAATATTTCAGATGAAAATATTTTTAGGAAAGAAGGACAAATGTGGACATTATGTTATGGTGGCGTGACGAAGTACCTTAAGCATTCAAAAGGTTTGCTCTATATCTCCTACCTGCTTGGAAGCCCTTTTCAGGAGTACCATGTTGCTGAACTTGTAAAGGTTGCCGAAACCCCAGGGAAAGAAGTTCTGTCATTTTCTTCCGGCGAAGTTTCCACCAAAGAAACAGTCGCCAATTATCGTAAACGGCTCACAGATATCCACAACGAATTAGCGGAAGCCGACGAGACAGAAGACCTTCTGCTGAAAAAAGAACTACTAAAGGAAAAACAGGGGCTGGAAAAGCAGCTCCTGCAGGCAGTAGGCATGGGCGGCAAGCTGAAGAAAAATCCCGATGAAACCAAAAGGCAAGCCAATGCGGTATCCGAAGCAATTACCCGCAGCCTGAAAACAATAGACAAAAATCACCACTCCTTATGGCAGCACCTTCTTAATGCCATCAATCGTGGAGAGTATCTCTCTTACGCTCCAGAAACAGATATTTCCTGGATCACCATCTAATAATTTTTTCGATTCCATGCGGTTTGTGGAAATTCCACGCTGGTTGTGGGGCCAAGTATTTGAAAGTACAAATACGCTGGCCCGATAACTGGCGTTTTTATTTTCGCCGAAAGGCGAATCCAGACCCTGCAGGGGCTCTATCGGGCCAGCCTCTGCGGGGTCTTTTTGTTTGGTGTGGACTAATGGCGCAATACAGCCCGGAACTTATTGAACAGACCATTTTGGTATTCAAAAGCCGAACCGGCAGGGTGATTTCACAAGAGGAAGCCCGGCAGGCGGTGGAGAATATCAGCGGGTTTTTCCGGGTGCTGCAGGAGTGGGCCGAGGCGAAAACCAATGATGCTGCACAAAACATTGAGAGGCGGAATGATGGACAGGTCTGTGATGAATCTGACGAAGCAGTTGAAGAGGTTGGATCATGAATCTTACTGTTTCAGCTATTCTTTCCGAGAAACATGGTATTACAGCGCATGCTGGTGCAAAAGTCGAATGTCCGTTTTGCCAACATCAAACTTTTTCTATCAAAAAAGATGACACTCTTGGGAAATGTTTTCATCCTTTATGCGGGCGTTACATTGCCCCTTATCAATCCGAATTTGAACGAGGCAATATCCTCTACGAAATTTTGGATGAAATTTTTAAAGACATGCATAAGGCCCTGCTTGACCTTGACAAAGCTGAATATCCTAACGCCTATGGGTATTGCGTCAAGGAAAGACACATTCATCCCCGTGTAATTGCCGATTCCATGCTGGGAGCAATTCCTTCCTCCTATGACCTGTCGTCCCGATTTGCCCCTTATATTGAGAAAGCAGAGGCAGATGTTAAGGCAGAAACAGAAAAAAAGAAGGGAAAAGGCCGCCCCCGTCAAAGCAAAGGTTATACTCCCCAAGATCAACTTGATTTCCTCGTAGAGGCCAGGACAAAACTATCTAAGTGTATTCAGCACCATGCTGGCTGGCTGGCCTTTTTTTATACAGATGCAAAGCACAGGATAGTTTCAATTCGATTTAGAGAGCCGTTTAGTAAACGCATTGCTTATTTTAAACCCACCAAGATTGGAGGGGTCTTTAATCACAGCCTTTTTACGCCATATGTATCAGATAGTATGAAAGATCTCAATGATCTGCTGATAGTCACCGAAGGGGAGTTTAATCAGCTCCAGTTGCAATCCCTATGTGTACGAAAAGCTGAAAAGGATGGTATCCCATCAGAAAGAGGTTACGTTTTTGCTTGTGCAGTAGGTGGTGTTAATAATGCCGATGTGAAAACGATCCAACGTCTGGCACGAACACCCGTGGTTTGCTATGATAATGATGTAAGTGAAGCAGGCTTTGCACTGGTCGAATCTATGCTTGAAAAAGTCAGTGTTACGGCCTTTACAACGCCTGCCCCCGATTCAGATATAGACGATTTTATCAGGGGGTTTGAATCAGATATTGATAAGGCATATGAAGCGGTTAAAAATCTTATTTCCGGACGAAAACTGTTTGATAGACCATATGATGCTCTTAAAAGGGAAATAGACCAGATACGACAACGGGAGGGTGGTGGTAAAGATGGATTGAAGAGCTTTGAGGTGCACCGAAAATCGGCAGAAATTATTCTCTCCGATCTCAAAAAAAGAGGCCGTTTCTATTATGACGGCAGGACCTCTTATTTTTTCTTTGAGACAAATAAAAACCTGATGGTGATAGATAGTGATAATCAGGATCTTGAATTGGTTCTCATAAAATATGGTGTCGCGCCCAGTGAAACATTGTTTCGCTATATGATTGATGCCTTGCGGCATGAGGCCATGGAGAATGGACAGCGGACAGAAGTTCATTTTTTCACATACTATGACCGGAGCAGCAACAAGCTTTATGTTTTTAATTTTGGCCAGCAAGTTTACCGCATTACTGCTGACCGGATAGAACAGGTGGATAACGGAACTGACGGGGTGCTTTTTCAGCATAATCCCACGTGGACACCCTTTAAAACAGGTGAACCTGACTCTGCCAGATCGGCTTTTGATGATATTATTCTTTCACAAATGGCCTTTCGTGAAGACGGCCTCACTATCAAAGAACGTCGTCTGCTTTTTCTTATATGGTTTTATTCTCTTTTTTTTCCTGAACTGTTTCCCACAAAACCCATTCTGGCAGTAATTGGGGAACGAGGTAGCGGAAAGACATTTGCGCTTCGCAAAGTTGGGCAGCTTCTCTTTGGCCCCTCTTTCAATGTTATGCAACTATCAAACGATCCAAAGGATTTTGATGCGGCTGTAACCAATACACCGTTTGTGGCTATTGATAATTCTGATACAAAGATTTCCTGGCTTGATGACCGGTTGGCTGTAGTAGCAACCGGCGGAAACATCAAACGGCGTGAACTCTATACCACAAACCGCCTGGTTGAATTCCCTGTAAAAGCCTTTCTTGGAATAACATCCCGCACACCGCATTTCCGACGTGAGGATGTTGCAGACCGGTTGTTGCTGTTTTATGTGCAACGTTTTGAAACATTTGTCCCTGAATCTCAACTATCGGCAGATTTATTGGATAATCGGGATCGCATTATGACCGAGATAATTGGACATTTGCAGGAAATAGTTAAGTGCCTTGGTGACCAGGAAAATGATACATATTCTTCCGGGTTCCGCATGGCTGATTTTGCCAACTTTGCATTAAAAATAGCTTATTGCCAGGGATGGGGAGAACATATGAATTCCATCTTAAGAAAACTTGTTGATGAACAAACCTCTTTTACTATTGAAGGAGAACCGATTTTTGACCTTATTGACATTTGGCTTGCCAAGGATAATGGAAAAAATGTCGGTAGAGAATTGACAAGCGCTGATCTTTGCAGGGAGCTTGCAGGTATTGCTGAAGTTAATGAAATTGAGTTTTGGTATAAAGATAAGACCCGTGCTTTTGCTCAACGTTTGAGAAACCTGAAAAGCTCATTACAAACATATTTTGAAACGAGCGAGCGTAATGGTGGCGGCAGAAAACGATTTCTTTCCTTTTGGCCCAAGAATAGCCAGGGGAGGCCAAACAATGGGGCATGATTTCTTCATTTCACTTATTTCACGCTTTTTAACCTATGATTTCACCTGTGTTTTGACTGTGAAATCAAAAAGTTGGACTCAATGGGTGATAAGGGTGAATAACAATTGACCTTTTAGGAAAAACAAAAAAAATATTAGCTTATGTATTTAATTAATTTAATGAAAGAGATAGCCTGTTCCTATTTCATCCATATCACTTGTTTTATATAACCTGCTGATAAAATAGTAATCTTCAGTAGTGAAATCTTCCATGAAAAGAGTGTTTAAAGTGAAATTGTTTTTTGGAGATTAATAAAATGAAGCTTCTTGAACTTGTAGAACAATATCTTGAAAACCCTGTTAGACCCTCCATTGTGCACGGAGACATAGAACAAACAGGACTTGATAAACAATTTTTGCACAAAGCCTCTGATATATCCGAAAAAGCTCAATTCGATCTACCGTCCACGTTGGACAAACAGTCTGAGGAGTGGCGTGAAGCTTATGAAGAACGGGCTGGAATCATGGAATTTGATGGTAAATTACCCCGACCTAAGGCCGAAAAGACTGCTGAGGAATGCCTGCGTGCAGCTTTTTGCGCCGGACGGGTAAGCGAAAAAAATTAGTTGCTATAGCATGAAGTCCGTGATATTGTGAGGGCGTTAGATGACATATAAAATATCTAAATGAGGTCAGAAAATGCTTCGAGTGCCAACCGATAGAGAGCCTGCCCATCCCGGAGAGATACTCCGCGAAGAGTTTCTCATACCCATGAAAATAACCCAGCAACAGCTTGCAGATGGCATCCATGTGCCATTTCAGCGCATCAACGAACTTGTAAATGGTAAACGAGGCGTAACGCCAAGCACATCGTTGAGACTGGCCAGATTCTTCGGAGTGTCGGAAGATTTCTGGATGAACCTGCAGGTTCGCTGGGATCTCTACAGGGTAAGAAAGAAAGAGCAGGAGATCCTTGAAAAAATAATACCAGTCAAGACGGGACCATCCGGCGAAGAATCATAAAACAATTACGATGGCAAGGAGGCCCGACCGCCATGAATAACAATACTCAAACACCATCCTTTCAAAAAGCTGTGCTCTATGCCAGGGTGTCATCCAAAGAACAGGAGAAGGAAGGCTTCTCCATCCCGGCCCAGCTCAAACTCCTGAATAAATATGCCACTGATAACAAGTTCCAGGTCATTCAGGAATATGTGGATGTAGAGACCGCAAAGAAGTCAGGTCGAACAGGGTTCACTGAAATGATCAAGTTTTTGCGGAAAGAGGCAAAGTCAAAGCAGCCCTCTTTCTGCCGGACGCTGCTGGTGGAAAAAACCGACCGCCTGTACCGCAATCTCAAAGACTGGGTAACGCTTGACGAGCTTGATCTGGGTATCCATTTCGTGAAGGAAAACGTCATCCTCTCCCAGGAATCCAGGTCATCGGAAAAATTCATGCATGGCATCAAGGTCCTGATGGCCAAGAACTATATTGACAACCTATCCGAGGAAACAAAGAAGGGGATGATTGAAAAAGCAGAGCAAGGCATCTACCCTTCTTTTGCCCCACTGGGCTATATCAATGTCGAATGCAACGGAAAACGCTTTATTCAGCCTGATCAAGTAGTCGGACCGCAGGTGCGAAAGATGTTTGAATGGTATGCCACCGGCAACTATTCGCTGCTTGAGCTGACCAGAAAATCTCACAGAGAAGGTTTTGCATTCAGAAAAAATGGCCAGAAGGTCCCTAAAAGTGTCGTACACAAGATACTGAAAAACCCTCTTTACTATGGTGAGTTCCGCTGGGCCGGCAAGATATACATAGGTATTCATGATCCTCTCGTTTCCAGGGAACTCTTTGACCGGGTGCAGGAAGTCATGGCCGAAAAAGGCCGCCGGAAAACAGGCCAGCAGAAACACAACTGGGCCTTTCAAGGATTGCTGTCATGCGGACATTGCGGCTGCGCCCTGGTAGCCGAGATAAAGAAAAAGCGTTACGTCTATTATCACTGTACCGGCAACAAAGGAAAGTGCCCGGAAAAATGGGTGCGGGAAGAGGAAATTGCACGCCAGTTCGGCCAGGCAATCAGCGCCATAAAAATGGATGATGATGTCCTCGGCTGGGTCGTTGCCGCTCTCAAGGAAAGTCATGCGGATGAGAAAAAATATCACGCCGAGTATATGGCAGCACTTCAAGCCCATTATGAGAAATTGCAGCACCGTCTGGATGCCATGTATGAGGACAAGCTCGATGGCAGAATAAACCAGGACTTTTATGACCGGAAAAGTTTGGGGTGGAAAAAGGAGCAGAATGACATTTTTTTCAAAATCGAGCGACATCAGACAGCCAACAGGTCATATCTGGATGAGGGTGTGAAGTTACTCGAACTCGCGCAACATGCTGTAGTCCTTTACGAAAAACAGACTAAGCAGGAAAAGCGCCGAATCATAAATTTCGTGTGTTCGAACTCCACCTGGAAGGATGGGATACTCCAGCCGAACTACAGACAACCATTTGATATGCTATCAGAAACCAACATTGCTTTCCAAAAAGAAAAAGCCCTTTTTCCGATGAAAAAAGGCCTTTTTGATTTTTGGCTCCCCAGCACGGACTCGAACCGCGGACTTAGTGGTTAACAGCCACTCGCTCTGCCAACTGAGCTACTGGGGATCATTTAATATAAAACGTATTTATTTACTAAATATTTGATTGAAGTCAAGTAAAATATTTGTCTTTTTTAGGAAATTGCAAAATCTCCTTTTAGTTTTAGAGAAAGCTCATCGAGTTGAGCCTTGCTCGTTTCTGCAGGTGCATTTGTGAGAAGGCATGCGGCCTTCTGGGTTTTTGGAAATGCAATAACATCACGTATGGAAGACTGTCCGCAGAGAATCATGACCAGCCTGTCAAAGCCGAATGCAATGCCTCCGTGTGGGGGAGCCCCTGAATCAAGTGCTGAAATCAGAAATCCGAACTTTTCTTCATAAGTTTCCCGCTTCATACCCAATGCCTCAAACACTTTTTCCTGATGTGCCCTTTTATGGATACGGATGCTTCCGCCACCAATTTCCGAACCGTTTAAAACAAGATCATAAGCCCTGGATCTTACGGCAAGTGGTTCATCCTTCAAAAGATCGAAATCTTCTTCAAGGGGAGCCGTAAAAGGATGATGTAATGCCTGAAGCCTTTGTTCTGTTTCATCGTATTCAAGCAAAGGGAAATCGGTCACCCACACAAAGCTGAATTCATTTTCGTCTATAATGCCCAGCTTTCCCCCAAGATGGTTTCTAAGATACCCCAGAGCTTCATTTGTAACCTTTGGTTGATCAGCAACAAAAAAAACAAGGTCGCCGGGTTCCATTTCCATGCGATCGGATAGAGCTTCTTTTTCTTCGTCTGTAAAAAATTTTGCTATGGGCGATTGCCATGTATCTTCCTTGACTTTTATCCAGACAAGTCCTTTTGCTCTGTACACTGAAACAAATTCTGTAAGATCATCGATTTCTTTCCGTGAAAAATATGAGCAGCCTTTTGCATTCAGTGCTTTGACTACTCCTTCTTTTTTAACAACGCTGGAGAAAACCTTGAACCCGCATTTTTCAACAATATCCGATACATCTTTAAGTTCAAGGCCGAAGCGAATATCCGGTCTGTCAAGTCCAAAGCGGCTGACCGAATCTTTGTATGAAAGACGTAAAAAGGGGAGTTTGATCTCTATCCCAAGAACATTATTAAAAATTTCTTTCATCATGCCTTCACTTATATCCATGATATCGTTTTCGCCGACAAAGGACATCTCCATATCTATTTGTGTAAATTCCGGCTGGCGGTCCGCCCTCAGGTCTTCGTCCCTGAAGCAGCGAACTATCTGGTAATAGCGGTCAAGCCCGGAGATCATCAAAAGTTGTTTGAAAAGCTGGGGTGATTGAGGCAGAGCATAAAACCGGCCAGGATTAACTCTGCTGGGGACAAGATAGTCTCTTGCACCTTCAGGAGTACTGCGCGTTAATACAGGGGTTTCAATTTCAAAAAATCCGAGTTTGTCAAGATAGTTCCTAACTGATGCAGCAGCCTTGTGACGCATAATTATATTTTTTTGCATTTGTGGACGTCTGAGATCAATATAGCGATATTTGAGCCGTACTGTTTCCGACACATCAATTTTATCTTCGATTAAAAAAGCAGGTGTTTTAGCTGCATTTAAAATTTTAAGTTCAACGACCGTAATTTCTATCTCTCCGGTTTTCATGTTCGGATTGGCCATTCCTTCAGGCCTTGGATCAACAATTCCACGCACACCAATTACATATTCACTCCTGATTGCATGGGCCTTTTCGTGAATTTTTATATCTATCTTGGGATTAAAGACAACCTGGGTTATGCCTTCCCTGTCTCGCAGGTCAACGAATATTACCCCTCCGTGGTCTCTTCGGTGCTGGACCCATCCCATAAGCACAACTTCGTTGCCGATTGAGGCTGCATCAAGTTCACAGCAGTTGTGGGTTCTCCTCATTTCTCCAAGCATATCATCCGACAATACATTTACTCCTTTCAAAACTCCTGTAATTAGTCAAGTAGTTAAGTAGTCGAGTAGTCAACCACTAGACAACTCGACCATTTTCCCACTTGACTAATTCCCTACTCGACAACTCGACCAATATTCTATAATTTAATTTCTGCTTTAACTTTTTCCACTAAACTTTCTATTGGAATTGGAATCTGTTTTTTAGTTGTCATGTTCCTGAGAACAACTGATCCTTCTTCAAGTTCATTGTCTCCTGCAATAAGCACATACGAGGCTTTAAGCCTGTCTGCACGTTTCATCTGGCTTTTTAAGCTTTTGTTGCTCAAATCCATTTCAGACCGAATTCCTTCAAGGCCGAAATTGCAGCTCCATTCAAAAGCTAAGGGCATGCTTTTTTCACCAAGCGCCGCTATATAAATATCAGGCTTTTGTAAAAGGTCTTTATTCCTGATGCCTGTTATTTCTGCCAGCCTGTCAAGACCTATTGCAAAACCGATTGCCGGCTGATCAGGCCCTCCTAGAGCTTTTACCAGACCATCATAACGTCCGCCACCGGCCACAGCATTCTGTGCGCCCAATGAACCTGTCTGAATTTCGAAAGTAGTGCGGGTATAATAGTCCAGACCTCTTACCAGGTGTTTGTCGATCACAAATGGAATTTTAAATTTTTCAAGCACATGTTTAACTGTCTCGAAGTGTTGGCTGCATTCGGAACATAAATAATCCGTTATAGCAGGAGCATCAACCATAGCCTCGCGGCATGAAGAATTTTTGCAGTCAAGTGCCCTTAAAGGATTCTTTTTGCTTCTTCTAAGGCAATCCTGACATATTTTTTCTGTTACAGATGAAAGAAAAGCGGAAAGAGATTCCTTAAAATTTAAACGGCATTTGGGGCAACCCAATGAATTAATGTGGGGTTTGGCATCCGTTACTTCAAGCATGGAAAAAAGTTTCATAGCCAGAAAAATAAGCTGCGCATCAATAAATGGCGAATCTATACCAAACACTTCGGCATTAATCTGATAGAATTGCCTATACCTCCCTTTTTGGGGTCTTTCTCTGCGAAACATCGGCCCAATGCTGTAAAATTTCTGTACAGGATCCTTTGCATACATTTTATGCTGAATATATGAACGAACAACAGATGCTGTAGCTTCCGGCCGCAGTGTAATAAGATCTCCATTTCTGTCCGGAAAGGTATACATTTCTTTTTCTACAATATCGGTATCCTCTCCAATGCTCCTTGCAAAAAGCTCGGTGCGTTCCAGAATCGGCAGCCGGATTTCTTTAAATCCAAAATCCTCAAAAAGTGAGCGGACAGTTTTTTCTATGTATTGCCAGAGTTCAACTTCTCCTGGAAGAATATCTTTAAATCCTCTAATTAATTGAATCATTATCTACAGGTTTTCCTTAAAAGTTACATATATAAAAAAGTAAAAGTGTGGTATTGTAATACACAAATTCATTTTTGTATCTTAGTGCACTCTATTAAGTCAATATTAATGTTTCCCTTGACATACAGCATTACAATTTATAAAAAATGTGTAAAAATAATGAGTTAAGAGGATAATGCCATGCAGTCGCAAGTTACAATCAAAACCCTGTATAGAATGAAGGAAAAGGGCGAAAAAATTGTTGCCCTTACAGCCTATGACTTTCCATTTGCAAGGATGGTTGATGAGTCTGGAGTGCACCTGATACTTGTAGGAGATTCATTGGGAATGGTGGTTCAGGGAGAATCAAGCACACTGCCTGTTACAATGGATGAGATGATTTATCATACCCGTATTGTATCCAAAGGCGTGCAGAACGCCATGGTTGTGGGCGATATGCCTTTTATGTCTTACCAGCCAGGCAAGAGCCATGCAATTGCCAATGCAGGAAGGTTCCTTAAAGAAGGTGGAGCAGCAGCAGTTAAACTAGAAGGTGGAACAGCGGTCAGCGAAATAATTAAAGCAATATCAGAAGTAGGGATTCCAGTGATGGCTCATATAGGTCTTACTCCTCAGTCTGTTCATCAAATGGGAGGCTACAGAGTCCAGCGTGATGAAGAAAGGCTGATGTCAGATGCTCTCGAGATACAATCAGCAGGAGCATTCTCTGTTGTTTTAGAAGGGATTCCTTCTGAAATCTCTGAAAAAATAACAAAAGCCCTGACAATTCCAACTATTGGGATTGGTGCAGGCCCGCATTGTGACGGGCAGATCCTTGTTCTTCACGATCTCCTTGGATTAAATGAAAGGCCTGTCCCGAAATTTGTTAAGCAATACGCCAGGCTTGTTGATGAAGCTAAAAAGGGGATAAAACAATACGCGGAAGAAGTACAGGCAGGTAAATTCCCAGGCAAAGAACATTGCTATTGATTACCGAAATTATTCTGCCCTCCGCAGTCAGGACACTGCCAAGTTATTCCATTGCAAGACATTCCCCAGAAATTTACATACATGCAGTCCTGACAAATTGCAAAGCCGCACCTGCAGCTCCAGAAAAAGGGAGCTTTATTACCGCAGCAATGGCAGTTTGTTGGCTTTGATCGGAGCCGTCTTTCCCGGTATTTCAATTTAGTTGAAGAGCCTGTCATGTTCCACTCTGATGCAAAGATTCATCACGACATCTATACCTGCTTTTGTCAGTAATTCTGCAGCTTCATGATTTTCTATATTAAGCTGCATCCAGAAAACTTTTGGCTTGATTCGGATGGCTTCATGTGCATGCGGCATTATCTGAGAGGGGTTTCTAAATACATTAACAATATCTACAGACTCCTTAATCTCTTCCAGTGATGAATATGCTTTTTCTCCAAGAATCTCCTTCTGCTTGGGTCGTACTGGAATAATTTTATAACCTTGTTCTTTAAGATATTTGGCAACAATATGGGAGTCTCTGTCCAGTTTAGGGCTCAAACCTAAAACCGCTATGGTTTTTGAATCTGCCAGAATATGTTTTATTTCACTGTCTTCAGTGATTATTTTGCCTTTTTTCATATATGTTCCCTTAAGCGGTCTTGTTGTTTTAGTCTATTAGTGATAAAAGCAGATAAAATCTTCTGTTAAGCAAAAAGATAGGCAACCGTTTGCAGTTAACGGTTGATAAAATATAAAACTGTTAACTGTAAACCGACAACCGTGAACCACTAAAGAAACAAATATCAATAAAACCTGTAAGCTGCAACCTGAATTCTTATGTATAAAAATAAAACAATATACCTAATAGACGGCAGCGCGTATATTTATCGTGCTTATCATGCAATCAGGGAGCTTTCCAATTCAAAGGGCCTTCCCACAAATGCAGCTTTTGGTTTTACAAAAATACTTTTAAAACTAATAGAAGATCGTAATCCTGAATACGTAGGAATGTTTTTTGACGTAAAAGGCCCAACTTTTAGACATGAAATGTTTGACGCCTACAAAGCCAACCGTCCTCCCATGCCTGAAGATTTATCAATTCAGATTCCATATATAAGGGATATAACAAAAGGTTTCAACATACCGGTTGTTGAAATGTCGGGTTATGAAGCTGACGATCTCATTGGTACACTGGCACGAAAGGCGGAGGATGCGGGATTTTCTGTAATTATGGTTACCGGCGATAAAGATTTCATGCAGCTTGTAACAAAAAACTCTATTATCTGGGATCCCATGAAGGAAAAGACAATTGATAGTGATTTTATTAAAGATACATATGGACTTGAACCTGGCCAGATGGTTGATGTTATGGGCCTTTCCGGTGATTCTGCTGAT
>VMSQ01000261.1 GCA_013792055.1 Desulfobacteraceae bacterium | reverse complement strand
TTGCCGCAATGGATCTTTGCATTATCCAAAGCGCTTACAAGCCGCTCCAGCTCAAGCAATCCCATGGCCTCGGGAATAGTGATTGCTACAAAATTCGTTCTATTGCGATCCATAAAGGCTTCCTGAATTCTTCTGACATTTTTGGACATAGCCAAAGCCTTTTCAGCGGCCTTGGCCATCCTGACCACCCCTTTGTATTTCAATAATAATCTAAAAAATGCATTTAACCATTCCCTCACCATATCGGGAAGCTCCAAAAAGCGAAGAAGATGGCCGGTAGGCGACGTGTCGAGGACAAAGATGTCAAATTTTCCTTCCTTTCTCAGGTCCATGATTTTATCAAGAGCCATGATCTCATCGAGGCCCGGAGGCGCAAGGGTAAGCAGTTCCGTCATGACCTCGCGGTCAAATTTTATATCAACGCCTTTGCCTAAAAATTTGTTAAATACCTCTTCTATGTCTTTCTTATACGCATCCTTGAAATCTTCAAACAACCTCTCCGCATTTATCTCAAGAGCAAAAAGATTTGTTTTGTCCGTTGCCACTGATCCCTGACCTCCGACCTCCGACCTCTGACCTCTGTCCCCGCCCGCCTCGCAAGCGAGAGCGTTGCGGGCAGGCCCTGCCCAGTCTATCGGCGTGATCTTATCCCCGATGGTCAATTTGAATGAATCGGACAGGGAATGGGCAGGATCTGTGCAGAAGATAAGTATATTTTTATCCGGGTTACATCGTGCCAAATGAAGGGCAGCGGCTGAAGCAAGGGATGTCTTGCCAACTCCGCCTTTACCGCCGAAGAGAACAAATTCCAGGTTGGGATCAAGAGCTAAACAGGCCTGGGTTTCCTCAACACTGACAACAGCCTTATGGAGTTTATATGGTTTGGATATTCCCATAAGATAATCGGCCAGACCTTTCAGTCCTTCCACACCTCGGATTTCATTAGGAAACAATGGAACTTTGATCAAACTATATTGAGAAAAACTCTCTTCGATCTCGGACAAAGGCTGTCTTTGATCCTCTTGCTTTGACGCGCAAAATGCACATTCATGAGCATCCGCTACACGGTTGACAATAATATCCGTCACTGGAATATTATTTCTCTTTAGAGCGCTTAACAACCTCTTCGTCTCAGATGTCGCCATCGGCTCAGGAATAGTTACCGGCACAAAGCGGGTTGTCTGCTCGTTCGAAAGCAGCTTTTTGACACGCTTAATATCAGAAGTGAGTTTATCGATGAAAAGATCACACTCATCTTTCACGTATTTTTTGCCGGTAAAATGAACTGCCATGAATCTGTGCTTTTGCTGCATCAAGTCCATGAATTCAATCCATTTCAGCATCTGTTCGGGAAGGCTGAGCATCCGCACCGTGTGGCCGGTGGGAGCGGTGTCTAATATCAGGACATCATAGATCCCCTCTCTCAAAATATCGGCTATCTCGATGATGGCCATGACCTCATCCATCCCTGGAAGTGAAAGATTAAAAAACTCGGTAATGTCCTGCCGGTCAAAGTATGTTCCCCTGTCTGCAAGTTTCTTGATTACAGCTCCATTTCTCTGTTTAAACTCGTTCCCCAGTTTGACCGCATCCAGCTCACGAGCGTACAGATTGAAGATTGAAGATTGCCCTCTGCCCTCTGATCTCTGACCTCCTACCTCCGATCCCTGACCCCTGACCCCTGACCCCTGTACTTCTGCAACCTCGTCCCCCAGCTCTATTCCAAAGCTGTCCCCCAAAGAATGGGCGGGATCGGTAGATATAACCAGGACATTCTTTTCGTTGCGATATGTTTGGGCAAGATGAAGGGCCGCAGACGCAGCCATAGTTGTCTTGCCCACTCCGCCTTTTCCGCCAAAAAGGATCAAACGCAGATCTTTGTTTTGAAAATATTCAGGAATTTTATTAGTCATTAGTCATTAGTCATTAGTCATTAGTCATTAGTCATT
>VMSQ01000225.1 GCA_013792055.1 Desulfobacteraceae bacterium | reverse complement strand
TTTCATTATGCCTCTCTATCCGAGATTAGAAAACGTGTCAATTTTCAAAGAGCATTTGTAATAGCTTTACAAGTACTTATACCTGTTTCATTGTACTAAAAAGTCAGAAGAGCCATTTTTCTTAAATATTTGTCTTGACAAGGGGGCAAGGTAAACGTTCACAGGTTCAAAAGTTCACCGTTCAGGGTTATAAGAAACTTAGGCATTTGTTATGCATCGTTAATTCAACGTCATGTAAAGCTCACTATGAACTTTTAGTGCAAGACCGTTTAGAACTTACGAATCACCTGCCCGCTCGCCAAGCTTGCGAGGCAGGCGGGACGGTTTAGATTTTCGGTGAACCCTGAACCCGTGAACGGTTACCATTTAAGTTGAAATTCGATTTCCTCCTCATCAGTCCCCCGTTCGTGTTCGATGCTGATGCTGGCGCTCATCGGGACATGAACACGCTCTCCATTAATTTGTATGGAAAACTGCCGATCATTCTCCAGAGCATCTGCAAGACGACGCAGTTTGGCTATAAACGCTTTTTTTGGATATCTCTTTTCTACGTCTCGATTCTTTTTTTGTTTCCTCATATTGTTTCCCTTTCAATACACTATCAAAACACTGTCAAATTACAGCTATTTCGTACGATGGTTTGCTTGCCCGTGAATCGCAGAAGGCATCTGACCAAACAAAGCCTCAGCATGTTACGCTACGCATTGCTCCTTGATTCTATCAAACTTCATAGTGGACAGGTCAATCGTGACATAGGTGAACTCATTAAGTTGACCGGGTTGGATGCATATCGTCCTGTCGAGTTTTGCATACCATCGTCCTGAAACTTCGGGAGACTCATGGATATGACCATGTAGTGAGAGTTTTGGCTGATATTTCTTCAAAAAGTTGTAAATCGCCTTTGACCCTGCTTCTGCCCCATCAGAGCATTTATCCAATCCCAACCTGTACGGGGGCATGTGAAGTACATATACGCTATTTGCCATATCATCAGGGCGTACCAATCGATCAAGTTCCTCCTCTATCGTTGGTAGTTTTTTTGCATAGGTAAACCAGTCATCTATTTCCTGCCATCCATCTGAAGTAGATAACAGTCCTTTTCCGAACTGTCCCTGGAATATATAGTCATCCGTGTCCATTCTGCATCTGTCTTTGAGCCGGAATGGATAATCAGCTACCAAGTTCATGCCTACGAATGTGTAACCTCCAATTTCAAATTCGCGTTGTGCCAGGCAGACTACGAAGGAATACTTATTACAAGTTTCCTCAAACAGTTGATCGAAAATTCTAAGGTCATCGTTTCCCAGGTAGCAGAGATAATAGATCCCGGCAGAGTTGAATCGTGCAAAGTGATTGTCAAGGTAGTCAGTAATGAATTCGCCTTGTCTAAATAGTTCATTCCGGGGTAGCATATCACCGCCATTGATGACTACTTTTGCCCGAAAGTCTTTTGCTGCTTCGAATAGCCGCTCATATTTCCACTTGCTTCCATGCAAGTCTGTTACAAATATCGCTCTCATCCAGGCAGATCCTCAGGGCATATATTATTACATAGCGTTTCCAGCATACAAGAAGTCAGCCGCATACGGTTTGGGTTGGAGTGTAAACTCGAACCAGATACATGTTGTCATAAGTAGCCTAAACAAAAAAACCTTTACCAAAAAATGAATAATCATTCTGGCAAAGGTCTCATGTCGCCTGATGCATGTTGAGGGGCTTGCCTTATGCGCCCGCCTCCTTATCGTCGGCTCTGCTCCAGACAAGCCCCTCAACGATTTGTTAGGTTGTATTTAGGTTTACATCGTTACATGCTGGGCACTTCATGTTTTATCCTCGTTTTACTGGTTTATTTACTTTCTTCGTTAGCTTCGTCCTCGGCAGACCCAGCATCTTCTTTCTCGCCTTCGTCCTCGACAGATTCGGCACCTTCTTTCTCGCCTGTGCCCTCAGATTCTTCGGCGGTGCCTGTCGCTTCTCCAATTGTCTCCTGTTCGGCGGTGCCTGTCGCTTCTCCAATTGTCTCCTGTTCGGCGGTGCCTGTCGCTTCTCCAATTGTCTCCTGTGCCTTATCGACTGTCTCCGTCATTAATTCGCCGCCGGCTTTCTTCGCTTCTTCCGCCTGTTCGCCGCAGCCGCTCAGACCTATCAGTGACAGCGAGAGCAGGCATGCCAGTACCAGTATTGATCTACTAAGAGTTTTCATTACTTGTCTCCTTAATTAGAAATTATTTTTCTGCTTGAGCATCAATGCTTGCTCAAGGGATTCATTGCTGCTTATTGTATATCGCCTCCTTTTTTGAAATCTGATGTAAAGACTGTTTGCCAAACAAATTCGGAAATTAAGTGTTGGCGACGGTTCCTTGCAAAACCAGGTTTCTATCCTTGCCCCATGTCTCCAATCATGACATCCATCTATTCGGTCCCTTTTCTATTTACGGCTTACGGCGTGATTTCGAACTCAAGAGTTTGCAGCAACTCGCTATCTGGGCCGAGTACATCCACGTGCCATAATCCAGCCTGATGGGGTTGAATCACTTTCGAACTCCAGGTTCGCCAGCTCGCCGCAGAACCAACTTTCAAGGTTACCCAAGCCCACTGTGTCTCGCCAAAATACCATACATGAGTAATCCTGGTCGGTTTCTGAGCACCCGTAATTATGGTAAAGCAGTAAAGCTTACCTGCTGATGCCCTGAAACTACTGCCCGCATCAACTGGGGTCCGGTCAACCACATCCTTGCAGATTACAGCGTCTGCGACTTTCAGTGAAACAGCCTCCTGGCCCTCAATTGTCGCTGCCGGCGAAAGGCAAACCGTTATTAGCAGTATCAAAAAAGCAAAAAAAACTGATTTCATGGGTATTATCTCCTTTTAAAAACGATTCAGTGCTCCAC